>NZ_JBIXLP010000097.1:0-27376 GCF_053543535.1 Providencia sp. AGC89 | reverse complement strand
ATCAGACAATCTGTGTGAGCACTTCACAAAAACACTTCAATGGTAAGGAGGTGATCCAACCGCAGGTTCCCCTACGGTTACCTTGTTACGACTTCACCCCAGTCATGAATCACAAAGTGGTAAGCGCCCTCCCGAAGGTTAAGCTACCTACTTCTTTTGCAACCCACTCCCATGGTGTGACGGGCGGTGTGTACAAGGCCCGGGAACGTATTCACCGTAGCATTCTGATCTACGATTACTAGCGATTCCGACTTCATGGAGTCGAGTTGCAGACTCCAATCCGGACTACGACGTACTTTATGAGTTCCGCTTGCTCTCGCGAGGTCGCTTCTCTTTGTATACGCCATTGTAGCACGTGTGTAGCCCTACTCGTAAGGGCCATGATGACTTGACGTCATCCCCACCTTCCTCCGGTTTATCACCGGCAGTCTCCTTTGAGTTCCCGACCGAATCGCTGGCAACAAAGGATAAGGGTTGCGCTCGTTGCGGGACTTAACCCAACATTTCACAACACGAGCTGACGACAGCCATGCAGCACCTGTCTCAGAGTTCCCGAAGGCACTAAAGCATCTCTGCTAAATTCTCTGGATGTCAAGAGTAGGTAAGGTTCTTCGCGTTGCATCGAATTAAACCACATGCTCCACCGCTTGTGCGGGCCCCCGTCAATTCATTTGAGTTTTAACCTTGCGGCCGTACTCCCCAGGCGGTCGATTTAACGCGTTAGCTCCGAAAGCCACTCCTCAAGGGAACAACCTTCAAATCGACATCGTTTACAGCGTGGACTACCAGGGTATCTAATCCTGTTTGCTCCCCACGCTTTCGCACCTGAGCGTCAGTCTTTGTCCAGGGGGCCGCCTTCGCCACCGGTATTCCTCCACATCTCTACGCATTTCACCGCTACACATGGAATTCTACCCCCCTCTACAAGACTCTAGCTGACCAGTCTTAGATGCCATTCCCAGGTTAAGCCCGGGGATTTCACATCTAACTTAATCAACCGCCTGCGTGCGCTTTACGCCCAGTAATTCCGATTAACGCTTGCACCCTCCGTATTACCGCGGCTGCTGGCACGGAGTTAGCCGGTGCTTCTTCTGTCGGTAACGTCAATCGTTGATGATATTAGCATCAACGCCTTCCTCCCGACTGAAAGTACTTTACAACCCTAAGGCCTTCTTCATACACGCGGCATGGCTGCATCAGGCTTGCGCCCATTGTGCAATATTCCCCACTGCTGCCTCCCGTAGGAGTCTGGGCCGTGTCTCAGTCCCAGTGTGGCTGATCATCCTCTCAGACCAGCTAGGGATCGTCGCCTAGGTGAGCCATTACCCCACCTACTAGCTAATCCCATATGGGTTCATCCGATAGCGCAAGGACCGAAGTTCCCCTGCTTTGCTCCTAAGAGATTATGCGGTATTAGCCACCGTTTCCAGTGGTTATCCCCCTCTATCGGGCAGATCCCCATACATTACTCACCCGTCCGCCGCTCGTCAGCGAGAAGCAAGCTTCCCCTGTTACCGCTCGACTTGCATGTGTTAGGCCTGCCGCCAGCGTTCAATCTGAGCCATGATCAAACTCTTCAATTAAAAAGCTTGATGCTCAAAGAATGTTTACTGTCGCCTGATTTCCGAAGAAACCAGATTACCTATTAGTTCATATATATGAATTAACGTGTTAGTCACTCTTCAAGACTTAAAATCAAATATTTTTTTGATAGTGTCCTGTGAGTGCCCACACAGATTGTCTGATAAATTGTTAAAGAGCGTTGCGACATTTTTTTTGGAAATTCGACTCAGTTTTTATTAACTTAGGTCGTTGTCGCGAGGTGACGTATATTACGTTTTTTATTTAGAAAGTCAAGTGTTTATTTTCAACTTTTTCTTTCTCACCTCTGTTATCACAAGGCTTCGAGGTTTTCTTCGAGCCGGTTTATCGTGACAACGGATGCGCATTATAGGGAGCCCAGAAAATCTAGCAAGTGTTTTTTTGTTTTTTTATTTTGTTCGCGTTTTTTTTAGCCAAAACAGGCTTTATAAGTTAAATAAGGTCTGTATATTGACTATTTCAGCAGCAATTATTCATTTACTCGCGTAATATAAGTATCTAAGAAATGCGTATTGAGATGAATTATGGAATTAAGTAAGCAACAAACTGCCTCACAGAAGAACCGCTCTTATATTATTGCAGAGAATCTTGGACAGTTAATTTTAAGCAGTACCTATTTACCTGACTCCATTTTACCCAATGAATTAGATTTATCAGAACAATTCCAAGCAAGCAGAACAGCAATAAGAGAAGCAATAAAAATACTCGCGGCAAAAGGAATGGTATTAGCCCGCCCTAAAATTGGTACTCGTGTGATGCCTTCTTCAAATTGGAATTTTTTGGACCAAGACCTTTTAAAGTGGTGGTCGAATAGCGAAGAACAGTCCGTTGTTATTAAACATTTTAAAGTTGTTCGTCTCGCAATTGAGCCCCAAGCTTGTTATCTTGCTGCATTACATGCAACACAAGAACAAAAACAATCTTTACAACTTTTAGCGAGTGAAATGCAATTACTAGCAAAAGAATTTGATAGAGAACGATGGATAAAAATTGACTACCATTTTCATTTAACTATCTATAAAGCTTGCGCTAACCCTTTTTTGATCTCTTTTGCTAATCTGTTTCGCTCTATCTATCAGCGTTATTTTGATGTAATCACTGATAATGAAGTAATTGAAGTTGATACACATCAACAGCTCGCGAATGCAATTATTGAAGGCAAAAGTGCAGATGCCCTTAATTTTTGCTATAGCTTATTAACGAATACTCAGAAATAAAACTAACGAGATAACTCACCGATTTTGGAATTCAATTTTTTAGATAGGTAACTGATGTTCAAGACAGCCAAAAATATGTCTGGTCTTCCATGGATTGCGGCCATGGCCTTTTTCATGCAAGCACTTGATGCCACTATTTTGAATACGGCTTTACCTGATATTGCCAAGAGCCTTCATCACTCCCCCCTTGCTATGCAATCAGCAGTAGTCAGTTACACATTAACTGTTGCCTTATTGATCCCTGTAAGTGGGTGGTTTGCCGATAGATTTGGGACACGGCGTGTTTTTATTTTAGCAGTTTCATTATTTTCTTTAGGTTCTTTATTGTGTGCACTTTCACCCTCCCTAGATTTTTTAGTAACGTCAAGGGTTATTCAAGGGGTTGGTGGGGCAATGATGATGCCAGTTGCACGTTTAGCGCTAATTAGAGCCTATCCACGTAGTGAATTATTGCCAATATTAAACTTTGTCACAATACCGGGGTTAGTTGGGCCAATCTTAGGGCCTCTGCTAGGTGGTATATTAGTGACCTACGCCACATGGCATTGGATATTTATTATTAATATTCCTATTGGCGTTTTAGGTATTTTTTATGCGTTAAAACATATGCCTGATTTTAAAATGCCGAAGCGAAAATTTGATACCCTCGGTTTCTTATTGTTTGGATTCGGTTTAGTAATGCTATCTGTCAGCCTCGATTTCTTTGGTGATAAATCGCTACCTACATCTATACCAGTATCTCTTGTTGCAATTGGGTTTCTTTTCCTATTTCTTTATATTTTCCATGCAAGGCGAATTAAGCACGCCATTATTCCTTTAAATTTATTTAAAACTCGCACTTTTTCTATTGGTATCAGTGGGAATGTTGCAACTCGACTAGGTACTGGCAGTATTCCATTTCTAATGCCATTAATGCTACAAGTTGGTTTTGGCTATGAAGCTGTTGTTGCTGGTATGATGATGGCACCATTAGCGATTGGTTCAATCACAGCAAAATCCGCTGTTACAAAAATACTCACTAAATATGGGTACCGTAATACATTATTTGTTATCACCATCATTATTGGATTAATGATTGCTCAATTTTCCTTGCAATCACCAAGTATGTCGATTTATCTGTTAATTGTCCCTTTATTCATTTTAGGTATGGTAATGTCTGTACAATTTACCGCAATGAATACGATATGTTTGGCTGACCTAACAGATAATAATGCGAGTGCGGGGAACAGTATGTTAGCCGTGACTCAACAGCTATCGATAAGTTTCGGTATTGCAGTGAGCGCAGCAATATTGAACTTCTATGGTGGACAGCCTAACAGCAATACCGTCGATAATTTCCATTATACCTTTATTACTGTCGGTGCTATCACCTTAATATCCGCTTTTGTCTTTTTATTATTAAGTAAGACTGATGGGGATAACTTAATAAAAAATAAAGCAAAAAAGGCTAAAAATTAGCATTTCCTGACCGATTGACGCTCAATAAGTTCAGGTGTTAATACTAAAACACTGGCATCTGCTTCAGGGTTATCCATACGATAAATAAGTTGGTCAACAGCCTGTTTGCCTAGTTTATCTTTTGGTTGATGGATCGTCGTCAATGGTGGGATCATATAAGGTGAAAGGTCGATATCATCATAACCAATAATTGAAATATCATCAGGCACTTTGATTCCTTTTTGGAATATAGCCTGATAAGCCCCAACAGCCATGGCATCATTCCCTGCAAAAATAGCTTGTGGAGGCGTTGATAGCTCAAGCAGTTTATTCATTGATTCAAAACCACCAGCAAATTCGAAGTCACTGAAAATAATATAATCTTCATTAACTTCAATTTTAGCCTGTTCCATCGCTTGAATAAAACCTTGATAACGAGCCCTTGCTGGAGACTTATCTTGAGGCCCCGCAATACAGGCTATTCGGGTAAAACCCGAATCAATAAGATAACGGGTAGCAATTTCCCCCCCAAGAAATGAGTTATCTTGAATCACATCTCCTACTGAATCAAATGGTGACCAATCCATCATAACGGTCGGAACGCTAGGGTAGCGAGTAAACACATCCTTCGATGGGCCTTGAACTTCTGTACACATAATTAATAGCCCATCAACACGTTTTTGTAATAACGTTTCTAAGCTATGGTTCATACGTTGAAGGTCACCTTCAGTATTACATAAGATCAAACTATAACCGCGCTCGTAGCAACTACGTTCAACACCACGTACTACTTCTGCATAAAATGGGTTATTACTTGTTGTTAGTAACATCCCTATTGTATTAGTGCGATTCATTTTTAAGCTTCTAGCTAATGCTGAAGGGGCATAGTTTAGCTCTTCTATCGCATTTTTGACGCGCAGAGTTATACTTTCGCTAACATAGCGATTTTGATTAATCACGTGAGAGACTGTGGATGTCGACACCCCCGCTAAACGTGCCACATCTTTCATTGTTGCCACAAGCTAATCCTGTTGAGTCAAAAATTGTTCAATTTCTTTACGCCAAGGTACCGATGGCTGCGCGCCAGGACGAGTTACAGCAATTGCTGCGGCAGCATGAGCAAAAATAATTGCGTCTTCATCTACCTTGCCTTCCAATAGTGCAGTGACATAAGCCCCATTGAATGTATCACCTGCCGCAATAGTATCTACTGCTTTTACGTTAAATGCAGGAATTATTTTCCCTTGTGAGCCTTGTTCACTATACCAAACCCCTCGGGACCCTAACGTTATCATCACTTTGCTGATCCCTTTTTCGTGCAACACCTGTGCAGCTGCTTGTGCTCCTTTATTATCATTAACAGCAATCCCTGTTAGATGCTCAGCTTCGGTTTCATTTGGTGTAATGATATCGACTAGTGTTAATAATGAATCTGGCAATGACTGGGCTGGTGCTGGATTTAAAATTACCTGTGTATTATTTTTATTGGCAATTTCAGCAGCCATTTGTACCGTATCAAGAGGTGACTCTAATTGCATTAAAACAGCATCAGCTTCGATAATTTTTTGTTGATAGCTAGCAAGCCTTTCTGTCGTCAATTGTGCATTTGCGCCTGCACTGATACCAATAATGTTTTCACCTTGTTGGTTCACATAAATCAATGCCACACCAGTAGTTTCATCTTGAATGGCATCAATACACTCAGTTTTAATATTATCCAAACTAAGCTGTTTTTTAATACTAGAACCAATGCCATCATCACCAACACAAGCAATAAAAGTTATGTCAGCACCGCTTCTACCCGCGGCGACAGCTTGATTTGCGCCTTTACCACCAAATGCAACTTGATAGTGATCACCCCTCACCGTTTCACCCGGCTGCGGAAATTGCTTAACATTTAATATATGATCAGCATTGATACTACCGAGAACCACTAGCTTTGCTGTAGCCATAACGTTTATTTCCTTTTTATTGTGACGTAATAACCCACAAACTAAATGAACCGCCGTTATAATAGTAAACGGCGGTTTTTATTTTTTATTGTTTTACCACTAATTCCAATTCAACTGGAACCGTAGATTCAACTTTTTCACCTTTTAAGACTTTATCCGCTATCTGTACTCCAACGATACCGATTTGGTCTGGGCGCTGTGCTATGGTTGCCCCTAATTTACCGCTTTCTACTGCTTTGATGCCATCATTAGTGCCATCAAACCCAACAACAAGAACATCAGAATAACCAGCAGTTTGTAAAGCTCTTAAAGCACCTAGAGCCATTTCATCATTCTGAGCAAATACCGCTTGGACAGTAGGATGTGCCGTTAACAAGTTTTGCATGACGTTCAAGCCTTTTGTTCTATCAAAATCAGCAGGTTGGCTCGCCAGTAAATTAAATTTATGCTCTTTTGCTCCAGTATTAAAACCTTCACCACGCTCACGCGCTGCTGAAGTACCGGAAATCCCTTCTAATTGAATGACTTTTGCTTCATTACCCGTTTTTTTTGCGATATAGTCAGCCGCCATTTTCCCACCCATGCGGTTATCTGATGCCACATGGCTGACAACTTCACCTTTATTTGCTGCTCTATCTAATGTGATCACAGGAATGTTAGCTTTGTTAGCCATTAAAATAGAATTTCCGACCGCATCTGAATCAGTTGGATTGATTAACATAAGTTTTGTGCCACGCACAGTTAGATCTTGTACGTTTGCCAACTCTTTAGCTGGGTTATCTTGAGAATCTAAGACGATCAATTCATACCCCAGTTTATCAGCTTCTTTTTGTGCGCTGTCTTTCATCGTCACAAAGAATGGATTGTTAAGTGTAGAAATAACTAATGCAATGCTATCTTTCGCCATCGCATTAACACTGACCGTTGCACTCAGTGCAACCGCAGATAATAGTGTTGCTAATTTATTCATCTTCATAATAATTTTCCTGTAGGGTTATTTTTTATTATCAACAAGTACCGCAAGTAAGATGACGACAGCTTTTACAATCATCTGATAGTTTGACGAAATACCTAATAAGTTTAAGCCATTATTTAGAAAACCAAGGATCAAGGCACCAATCAAGGTTCCGACAATGCGGCCTTTACCACCAGCAAGGCTGGTACCACCAAGAACAACCGCAGCAATGGCATCCAATTCATATCCATTACCCGCCATTGGTTGTGCTGATGATAAACGCGCAACTTCGATTACACTCGCCAATGCAGCTAACAAGCCACATAAGGCATAAACGATAATTTTAATGCGGTCGACGTTAATACCAGATAGGCGAGTTGCTGATTCATTCCCCCCTAATGCATAGATATAACGACCTAGACGTGTGTGATGCAACATGTACCATGCAGCCGCAAAAACAATGATCATTAACCAAACAGGGGTCGGAATGCCAAATGGACGCCCAATACCAAACCAACCAAATAAATCTGCGTTATCACTAAACCCTGTATTAATAGGGCTTCCGTCAGTGTACACGCGAGTAACCCCACGTAGTAATAACATCATGACTAGAGTTGCAATAAAAGCTTGAACTTTACCTTTTGCGACAATAACACCGGTACATGCGCCAATTGCAGCCCCCAATGCTAATGCACCAGCAACAGCGACTAAAGCATTTACATCAGTACTCACCATAGAAGCTGCCACAGCCCCAGTTAATGCTAATAATGAGCCGACAGACAGGTCAATTCCTGAGGTTAAAATGACCAATGTCATTCCAACAGCCATAATGGCATTCACAGAGGTTTGTTGTAAGATATTGAAAAAGTTATTAACCGTAAAAAAATTAGGGCTTAATGTCGATACGATCGCAATTAAAATTAATAGTGCTATTAATGATTTTTGCTCCATCAGCCATGCTTTGCTGAACCAGCGTTTTGATGATGCGGTAGTTGAACTCATGCTGATAACTCCTGAACTGAGCCATAATGTTTACCCACTGCAGCAGCCATTAAGGCTTCCTGAGTTGCGTCTTTGGCGGAAAACTCCCCACTGATATGACCTTCATGCATAACCAAAATACGGTCACTCATTCCAATCACTTCTGGCATTTCTGAAGAAACTAAAATGATACTCAGTCCTTCTTTCTTAAATTGGTTAATTAATTGATAAATTTCTTTTTTGGCTCCAACATCAACCCCGCGAGTTGGTTCATCAAGGATCAGGACTTTAGGTCGCGTCATTAACCCCCGAGCAATTGCCACTTTTTGCTGATTACCACCAGAAAGGTTGCCAATAATTTGGTCCATTGATGGCGTTTTAATATTGAATAATCGAATGAAATCACTGACAGTTTGTTGTTCTTCTTTATGTTTTAAACTACCACCTACGCGGCTAAAATAACGTAGTGCCGTCAATGACATATTTTCTTTCACTGACATGCCAAGTACTAAACCATCACGTTTGCGGTCTTCAGAAATATAGACAATGCCGTTATTTAGGCCATCTTGAGGAGTTCTTAATGTGACTTCCTTACCTTCAAGAGTAATAGTCCCTGTTTTCTTCGCTGCCGCGCCATAAATAATTTTCATCAATTCCGTGCGACCTGCCCCCATCAACCCTGAAACCCCTAAAATTTCACCACTTTTTAGACTAAAACTGGCATTAGTGACTCCGGGACCGGATATATTTTGCAACTGTAAGCGCACACTACCAGTAGGAACATCAACTCTCGGATACTGATCTTCTAGTTTTCGTCCTACCATCATTTCAATTAGCTTTTCTTCTTCTAATTCGCTAACAGGTTTTTCACCTATAAATTGGCCGTCACGAAAAACAGTTACATCATCGCAAATTTCAAAAATTTCTTTTAGCCGATGAGAAATGTACACAATGCCACAGCCTTGCGCTTTTAAGTCTTCAATAACTCTAAATAAAGAAGCTGTTTCTGTATCAGTTAAAGCATCGGTTGGCTCATCCATGATGATAACTTGGGATTGATAACTCAGAACCTTAGCTATTTCGACCATTTGCTGCTCACCAATAGAGAGCTCAGCAATAGTTTGGTGGCTGTTATAATCAAGATTAAGACGTTGAAGAAGTTTGTCTGATTCACTAAACATCTTTTTCCAGTCGATTTTGCCAAATACATTAACAAATTCTCGACCAAGAAAAATATTCTCCGCGATAGTTAATTCAGGAATAAGATTTAGCTCTTGGTGAATAATACCAATGCCTGCTTCTTGGGAGTTTTTAGGGCCATTAAATTTTACTTCTTTGCCTAGATAGCGGATTTTACCTGCATCTTTGCTATAGATACCGGTTAGTACTTTCATCATGGTTGATTTGCCAGCCCCATTTTCCCCCACCAGCGCCATGACTTTTCCAGGATAGACATTTAATGTCGCCCCATTAAGGGCTTTTACCCCTGGAAATGATTTATCGATCCCGATAAGTTCTAATAAAGGTTGCATAATCACCTCAGAAAGTCACACCAGAACAAAGAATAATGTTAGCGAACGGTGAACATTCTCCGGTGCGGATCACCGCTTTACTGTCATGAGTCAGTTGTTTAAAACGTTCATGGCTGCAATAGATAATTTCAATCGTATTATTTTGAGTGACTTCTAGCTGTTGTAAGTGAGCTAAAATAGCATCTTCCATTTGTGGGTTATTGGTACTAATTTCCTCAGCTAGAATGGCTTTTTCGACTTGCATCTCTTGAGTAATAACACTTAAAACTGACATGAAATCGGGTAAGCCTTGAGTAATGGCTAAATCAATGCGCTCAGTTCCTTGAGAAATAGGCAAACCAGCATCAGCAAGCGTTATTTGGTCCGTATGACCTAACTTGGCAATTACAGAGGTCACGTTGGCATTAAGTAAAACACCCTTTTTCATTTTTCACCGCCATTCTAGTAAGCGAAACGTTTCGCTCATGTAATCATAGTAAAGATGAGTTACAACTCAATATTGATGGTTAATATTTGTGATCAACATCGAAACGTTTCGTTAGCGTTAAAAAAATAAAAAATGATAACTAATTGAATAGCTTAAGCTGAATCGTTTCTATTGATTCATAAATAAACATAAAAAAAAACATTCAAAAACAATTAAAAATTGTTTACAAAGATTTTTTGATGAAAAATGCCATTTAAATTCATTTTAAGCTCATTTTATGGTGATATATCAAATGTAATTTAAGATAGGTTGAATTATTTATCTTTAACCGTTGCGATAAGGAATAAAAAATGAATATGACATCATCAATAAAATCAGTTAATCCAGCAACAAATAAAGTAGAAAAGATTTATCAAGAAATGAGTGCGGAGGAAGTCGATACAATACTCAGCAAAGCAGATAACGCCTACCTGACTTGGAAAAAAAGCTCATTTACAGAGCGAGCAGTAATTTTACATAACATAGCAAAAACTATGCGAGATAAAAAAGAGCTTCTCGGAAAAATCTGTACAACAGAAATGGGAAAACTATTAAGTGAATCGATAAGCGAAGTCGAATTATGCGCAAATATTTTTGACTACTATGCGAATGAAGGAAGCCGTTTATTAGCAGATAAAGAAATTGATGTTAAACACGGAAAAGCCTTCTTAACTTATGAACCTATCGGGGTACTCCTGACTGTTCAACCATGGAATTTTCCATTTTATCAAATAACTCGAACAGCTGCTGCTAATCTAATGGCAGGGAATACCATTGTTTTAAAGCATGCTTCAAATATTCCCCAATGCGCTGAAATAACGGAAAAAATATTTATTGAAGCAGGCCTACCGGATGGCGTTTACAACAATTTATTCATTCCTGGCTCAAAAGTTTCAGCTCTTGTTTCAGATGAACGAGTCAAAGCCGTATCTTTAACAGGAAGTAAACCTGCTGGTTCCAATTTTGCCTCTGAAGCAAGCAAAGTAATAAAAAAATCAACACTTGAGCTAGGAGGGAGTGATGCTTTTATTGTGCTAGCTGATGCAGATATTGATAGTGCGGTTGCGACAGCGACTGCTGGCCGTCTATGGAATGCAGGGCAAGTTTGTGTTTCACCAAAACGTATTATTGTATTAGAAAACGTTGCGAAAGAATTTATCGCAAAAGCAAAAGCAATCTATGAAAAAATTATTGTGGGTGACCCAATGGACCCAGCTACGCAACTCGCCCCATTAAGTAGCGAAGGAGCAGTAAACGACGTTATTAATCAAGTTGAAGTGGCTGTAAAAGAGGGAGCAACACTGGTATTTGGCGGTAAGCGATTAGATCGTGAAGGGGCGTTTATGCAACCCACAATATTGACAGATATAAAACCGAATATGAAAGCTTATCATGAAGAAATATTCGGCCCAGTACTTTGTATTTATGCTGTAAAAAATATAGATGAAGCCATTCAATTAGCTAACGCGACTGAATTCGGTTTAGGTGGAACTGTCTTTGGTAAGAATGAAGCGGAAGCAATAAAAGTGGCTCGCCAAATAGTCACAGGGATGGTTTATATCAATCATACGACAGGAATTGCCCCTGAGCTCCCCTTCGGTGGAACTAAGCTTTCTGGTTATGGTCGAGAACAATCACTTGCGGGCATTCGTGAGTTTGTGAATGAAAAATTAATTCGAGTTACCACGCCAGATGCACCTTATTAATAATTATTAATCCTCAGCGCGGGCTCATAGTTTTATACTCATGAGCCCACCCAGTTCAAATCAGCTCTCTTTCGATTAAGATTTTCTCGCCTTAATACAGCTACACACGATTTAAATCAAATAACACAAAAGAAAAATGACAAATTTGATTGCACTGTTTATAAAAGGACGGATAACCTAAGAATTAAGCGTAACTACAACATTATTGAATTTTGTTATTCAATGAAAGGAATATCGATGCAATTATCTGAACGGATAGCTCAACTTAGCAATTACCTTGAAAGCGGTTTATATGAACGCCAGCAGGCTATTCGTTTATGTTTATTAGCCACATTAAGTGGGGAAAGTGTTTTTCTCTTAGGCCCTCCAGGTATTGCAAAAAGCTTGATAGCGAGACGAATGAAATTTGCTTTTCGCCATGCAAATGCGTTTGAATACTTAATGACACGTTTTTCGACTCCCGAAGAAATATTTGGCCCACTATCAATACAGGCACTAAAAGATGAAGGGCGCTACCAACGGCTAACTAAAGGCTATTTACCTGATGCTGAAGTTGTCTTTCTTGATGAGATTTGGAAAGCCGGCCCCGCTATTTTAAATACTTTGCTAACGGCAGTAAATGAACGCAAGTTTCGTAATGGTGACGAAGAAAAACGTATTCCGATGCGGCTATTAGTTACCGCTTCTAATGAACTTCCTGATGCAGATAGTAGCCTAGAAGCACTATTTGACCGTATGTTAGTGCGTATTTGGTTAGATAAACTACAAGAAAAACAAAATTTCCGCGCACTTCTAACTGGAAAATCATCCTTAGATGAAGCACAAGTACCTGAACATTTAAAAATCAGTGATGAAGAATACCAACAGTGGCAACAAGAAATACCGAAAATTACGCTACCCGATCACTGTTTTGAGCTTATTTATCAACTACGTCAACAATTAGATGCAACAGATAAGCAAGTTTATGTTTCTGACAGGCGATGGAAAAAAGCGGTTTATCTACTGCAAGCAAGTGCATTTTTCAATGGTAGAAGTAGTGTATCCCCCCTTGATATTGTGCTACTAAAAGATTGCCTATGGCACGATATGCAATCCATGAACACCTTGCCTAAATTATTGCAATCTCTACTGCAAGAGGATGGCTGGCAACAACGTAAATTAATGCACGAAATAGAGCTAACTTACCAACAATGGATGTCATCAACCCAAGATCAAAACAACCAAGACGCATTTAAAGTAAATAAAAACAATGCAATGTTTGCTCGCAAAGCCTCATATGTACTCCCAGAGAATATTGCTGAAGGGCGTATTACGCTATTTTTACATCGCCCATTGCAGTTACATAATATGAAAGTCACCTTTGTGACAACGGATAAAAAATCCCTGATAAACTTTTTAAATAAAGGAACAACGTTATCAGCTCACCTCAACGGAATTGGTTTTGCCCAAGAATTGGCCGCAGAGATTAATAATTTAAACCAAATTCAATTATTAGATGTGAGTCACCAATCATCGACTTTATATCTACAGGATAAAACAGCAAGTAACATACCTACGATAAATAACCAAGAATGGTTAGATAAGTTGGATAAAATTCAAAATGATATCCAAACAGCTCGCTATCAATTTGAAAAACAGCAACCAAATTTATTTATCGAGCCCCATTGGATAGCAGATATAGAACAAAGCTTTATTAACGTATCCGAGAGACTCATCCAACTACGCAACCAAATCACGGGTAAAGTGGCTGAATAATTATGATGAGTTTAGCCACACTCGAAATGCTACTTTCGGTTAATGAAGGTCAATTAATTGAAGAGATCATTATTTCTCTTCTCGCTACCCCACAATTGGCCGTATTTTTCGAAAAACACCCACGTTTGAAAAAAGTCTTACTAAAAGATTTATCCAGTTGGAAAAAAGATCTCAAACAAAGGATGAAAGATGCACTCGTCCCTTTACAGCTTTCTGAAGAGTTTGAGTTGTATCGCCAGTCATTAGGAATTTCCACTGATGCTTTTTTTACCCAACTCCCTACTGTAATTGAAAAGCTTCATCAACTTGATTCCCCTTTTTATCGTGAAGCTTATCAGTTACAGAGTGGCAAAATAGAAAACCGTGGTGCAAGACAATCACTGTTTGTCCAAAGATGGCGTATTAGCTTAATTTTTCAAGTTACGACTCTTCATAAAGAACTGTTGGAGCAAGAAAAAGAACAGTTGCTGGCGGAATTACAGCGTCGGCTAGCGTTAAGTGGAAATTTAGAAGATATACTCGGTGAAAATGAGCGTGCAGCAGGCCGCTTATGGGATCTAAGCAAAGGTGCCAATATGACCTCAGCTTATAATGACCAATTGTTAAATCGTTATAGTGAGTTTTTACGCCAACAACCTGAACTGGAAAAAATAGCCCAATTGTTAGGGCGCAGCCAAACAGCCCAAGCCATTCCAGATGATAGCGTCATACTTGAACCAATGACTATCATGGAAAAAGTCCCTGAAACTGTCCCCGAACAAGTTAATGGTTTAAATCAAAGCGATGATATTTTACGGTTATTACCCGCGGAATTAGCCATGTTAGGACTTGAAGATATAGAGTTTGAGTTTTATCGCAAATTGCTTGAAAAACAACTTTTGACTTATCGTTTACAAGGTGAGAGTTGGCAAGAAAGAAAAATACTTCGGCCAATCACACATCATCATAACGAAGAGCAACCAAGAGGACCATTCGTTGTATGTATCGATACCTCTGGTTCAATGGGGGGGTTAAATGAACGATGTGCCAAAGCCTTTTGCCTTGCCCTGATGAAAATTGCGCTGGCAGATAACCGGTCATGCCATGTCATGTTATTCTCCACAGAAATAGTGCACTACGATTTATTATCTGCCGATGGCTTAGATCAATGTATTCGTTTTTTACATCAGACCTTTAAAGGTGGGACCGATCTCGCCGCTTGTTTGCAAGAAACAGCAATAAAATTGGAGTCAAAACAGTGGGCTGATGCAGATGCAGTGGTAATTTCTGATTTTGTGGCTCAACGTTTGCCCGATGAATTAATTCAGAAGATTAAATCAATGCAGAAGATGGGGAAATACCGCTTCCATGCGGTATCCGTATCAAATTATGGGAAACCCAGCATCATGAAAATTTTTGACCATATTTGGCGCTTTGATACTGGGTTAAAAAGCAGGCTACTACGCCGCTTTAATCGCTAATTACAGAATACCTTCAACTGACTCTTGCATTTCTTCGCCCCACACGCCACATTGTACTTGGCCAATGTGTTGACGTTGCAGAAGCAACATCACTAAACGTGATTGACCAATGCCACCCCCAATAGTTTGCGGCATTTCACCTTTCACTAACGCTTGATGCCACTCTAATTCCATACGCTTTTCATCATTTGTCAGGCCTAATTGGTATGTCAAGCACTCAGGACTTACACGAATACCCATAGAGGACAGCTCAAAAGCATCTTGTAATACTGGGTTCCATACAATGATGTCACCGTTTAAACCACAAAAACCATCTTCATTTTTTGTCGTCCAGTCATCATAGTCTGGTGCACGTACATCATGTGATTCACCGCTCGATAACTTACCGCCAATACCAATCAAGAATACAGCACCCAGTTCTTTCGCGATAGCGCGCTCACGACCTTTAGCGTCTAAGTCAGGGTAACGCTGTAGTAACTCTTCACTGTGGATAAAGTGAATTTGGTCTGGCAGGAACGGTGCCAAACCAAATTCTTTACTTACGGCAGCTTCTGTTTCTTTTATTGCCTTATAGATTTTACCCACTGTCTGTTTCAGATAAGGAAGAGTACGCTCCTCATCTGCCATCACTTTTTCCCAATCCCACTGATCAACATAGACAGAGTGGATAGGGGTTAAGCGATCCTCGTCCGGACGCAACGCTTTCATATGTGTATATAAACCTTGGCCTTTACTAAAACCAAAACGACCGAGCGTTTTACGTTTCCATTTAGCCAATGAGTGAACGACTTCGAAGGTTGCACCTGGAATTGATTTCACTTTTACTTGAACGGCTTTTTCACTACCGGATAAGTTATCTTGTGTACCATCACCTAAACGGCTCAGGATTGGGCCTTGAACCTCAATTAAGCCTAATTCCTTTTCAAGTAAACGTGAGAAATATGATTTAACAAAACTAATTTGTTGCTGATGTTCGATGAATGACTTGTCCATAATTTTGTACCCATAATTTGATTGCTGTATTAGCTGATGTATAGATTAAGCAACAAAATGAGGTATAAATTCAATATACTTCATTAAAAAAAGCCATTGGCGTTTATTTTAATCAAAAAAAAGGGTATAAAAATGAATAATCGTTAAAATGGAGGTGAAATAATGCCTGAAAATTATCAAATCGATAATCTCGATCGTGACATACTTCACGAATTAATGGGAAATGCACGTACACCATATGCAGAATTAGCAAAAAAATTCTCTGTTAGCCCAGGTACAATTCATGTTCGCGTAGAGAAAATGAAGCAAGCTGGAATCATTCAAGGAACTCGTATCGATATCAGCCCAAAACGGTTAGGTTTTGATGTCTGCTGTTTTATTGGCATCATTTTAAAAAGTGCTAAAGATTACCCAACAGCACTAAAAAAACTGGATGCCTTAGAAGAAGTGGTTGAGGTTTATTACACAACTGGGCAATACAGCATTTTTATCAAAGTCATGTGCAAGTCAATTGATGCGTTACAAGACGTACTTATCAACAAAATTCAAACGATTGATGAAATACAATCCACCGAAACGTTGATCTCCTTACAGAACCCAATCTTGCGAACAATTAGCCCTTAGAAAAAAAAATTATATAACCACATTATCCACAGGTAGATCCCAGCTCATTCACAGCGTACAATAGCCAGCAATTATCGTGAAAGAGAATCACCATGACAAAAGTAACCTTAATAAGTGGCAGTACAATGGGCAGTGCGGAATATGTTGCAGAGCATATGGCTGAGATTTTGGACGAATTAGGTTATGAAACAGAAATTCAACATGGTCCTAGTCTTGATGACTTAACACTTGAAGGGTTATGGCTGGTGGTTAGCTCTACACATGGTGCAGGTGATTTACCAGAAAACATTCAGCCTTTATTTGAAAGCATACAAAAAGAATCCCCAGATCTAAGTAAAGTTAAATTTGGTGCAGTCGGGATCGGTAGTTCCGAGTATGACATTTTTTGTGGTGCGATCCACAAACTTGATTCGTTATTAAGCGAAAAAGGGGCAAAAAGGATCGGTGAATGTTTTGAAATTGATGTCCAGCAACACGAAATACCTGAAGATCCCGCGGGGGAATGGGTTAAAATTTGGGCAAACGAACTATGATTTGGTTATTAAACCAGCAGTCAGCTGTGGATAACTCAGGGAAGATCACGGTATTAACCGGTAGTTATCCATAGTATAAGTTTTAGGTCGACCACTGCCTGTGTATAAGTCACCTTTTTGATCCCAGCTTATACGCAATAGGATCACGGATCATTCACAGTATATGATCCTTTACACTTTTATGATCTTTAAAGTGAAAATCCACTTATCCACAGAAACGAGCGATCCTAATAATAGATCTAATAAAGAGATCTTTAAATAAAAAGATCTTAATACTATATAAGGGAGATACCTAAAACTTGGTGTCTTCCTAAAACTTGAGTAGAATCCTCTCCTCAAATGCACAGTCAGCATTTTCTAACGTTTAAGGTTCACACATGTTTTATCCAGAGCAATTTGACGTCATCGTAATTGGTGGTGGTCATGCCGGTACTGAAGCAGCAATGGCAGCTGCACGTATGGGGCGTCAAACCCTATTACTGACTCACAATATTGATACATTGGGCCAGATGTCTTGCAACCCAGCCATTGGTGGGATCGGTAAGGGACATCTGGTTAGAGAAATTGATGCCCTTGGTGGTTTAATGGCAACTGCAACTGACAAAGCCGGTATTCAATTTAGAACATTAAATGCCAGTAAAGGGCCGGCAGTACGTGCAACTCGTGCACAAGCAGACCGCGTTCTTTATCGACAAGCAGTTAGAACCGCTTTAGAAAATCAACCAAACTTAATGATTTTCCAACAACCTGTTGAAGACTTAATTGTTGAAAATAATCAAGTCACAGGCGCTGTTACCCGCATGGGCTTAAAATTTAAAGCAAAAGCAGTGGTATTAACGGTAGGGACTTTTCTTGATGGAAAAATTCATATAGGTTTAGAAAACTACAGTGGTGGTCGTGCTGGTGACCCGCCATCAGTTTCCCTTTCTCAACGTTTAAGGGAATTACCATTACGAGTTAACCGCTTAAAAACGGGAACTCCACCACGTATTGATGCAAGAACCATCGATTTCACCCAGTTAGCACAACAACTAGGTGATAATCCTATGCCTGTTTTTTCATTCCTAGGCTCACAGGATCAACATCCACAACAGATGCCTTGTTACATCACTTACACCAATGAAAAAACCCATGATGTGATCAGAAATAACCTTGATCGTAGCCCAATGTACGCAGGGATCATCGAAGGTATAGGCCCGCGTTATTGCCCATCGATCGAAGATAAAGTGATGCGCTTTGCAGACAAAGACTCACATCAGATCTTCTTAGAACCCGAAGGCTTAACCAGCAACGAAATCTATCCAAATGGTATATCCACCAGCTTACCATTTGATGTCCAAATGCAAATAGTTCATTCCATGAAAGGAATGGAAAATGCAAGGATCATTCGCCCTGGTTATGCTATTGAGTATGATTTCTTTGACCCTAGAGATCTCAAACAAACTCTAGAAAGTAAATTTATTAATGGCCTGTTCTTTGCTGGTCAAATTAATGGCACAACAGGTTATGAAGAAGCTGGTGCTCAAGGGCTACTAGCAGGCCTTAATGCTGCACAATATGCCTTTGGGTTAGAAGGTTGGTTCCCTCGTCGTGACCAAGCCTATATTGGGGTTTTAGTCGATGACCTGTGTACTTTGGGGACTAAAGAACCTTACCGCATGTTCACTTCACGTGCAGAATACCGTTTGATGCTGCGTGAAGACAATGCAGATTTACGTTTAACTGAAAAAGGGCGTGAACTAGGGTTAGTTGATGACGTTCGCTGGGCTCATTTTAATAACAAAGTTGAATTGATTGAAAAAGAGCGTCAACGCTTAAAAGATATTTGGGTTCATCCAAAATCTGATAACCATGCAGAAATCGACGCAATTTTAACGGTACCAATATCAAAAGAAGCTAACGGGGAAGATTTACTACGTCGCCCTGAAATGACCTATAAAATGTTAACCTCACTTAACCTTTTTGCTCCAGGTATTGATGATCCTCAAGCTGCCGATCAGGTTGAAATACAGGTTAAATATGAAGGTTATATCGCTCGTCAAAAAGAAGAGATCGAAAGACAGCTACGGAATGAAAACACGATATTACCTATTGACCTTGATTACAAACAAGTCAAAGGGTTATCTAACGAAGTAATGGCTAAACTGAACGACCATAAACCAACATCCATAGGCCAAGCTTCACGTATTTCAGGTATTACCCCGGCTGCAATCTCTATTTTACTTGTTTGGCTTAAAAAACAAGGCATGTTACGCCGGAGCGCATAAAAATGGATTTATTATCAAAACTTAACCAATTGTTAGCAAAAGCGGATATCAACCTAACAGATAAACAAAAACAGCAATTAATTGGTTACGTTGAGTTATTAGTTAAATGGAACAAAGCCTATAATCTAACTTCTGTACGTGACCCGCAACAGATGCTGATTCGCCATATTATGGATAGCATAGTGGTGAACGGTCAACTCAACGGGACTACGTTTATCGATGTAGGAACAGGCCCTGGCTTACCAGGGGTTCCTTTAGCTATTGTTCGACCTGAGTCCCACTTTGTTTTATTAGACAGCTTAGGGAAGCGCATACGCTTTTTAAAACAGGTTCAACACGAACTTGGTTTGACGAATATCGAACCTATTCAATCTCGTGTTGAAGAATACCCAGTTGGGTCTGGTTTTGATGGGGTTATCAGTCGAGCTTTCGCGTCATTGGATGATATGTTGAGCTGGTGTCACCATTTACCCTCCCCGACAGGGCATTTTTATGCGCTCAAAGGTATGATCCATAATGACGAAATCACCTCATTACCAGAGCAGTTTAAGGTTGAATCAATCATTGAACTGGAAGTTCCTGAACTTGATGAACAACGCCATTTAGTTAAAATATCTATAAAATAAAGTTGCTTCTCGTCAAATAAATTTATCATTTAGAGCGATAGCCGAAGGTTTAAAAAACTGACGGCTATTATTATTTTTAACGGGGTAGTTAACACTCGAATTTTACGTACTGTTTACACGTCAATAACGAATAAGTTTCCAAAACAGCGTTTTGAAAGTAAATATGGGGTTAATTGCCAATTTTTACTTAATCGATTTAGCTTGATAGTTAGTTAATATTGAAATATTTGCTTTATAGCGGCAGTTTTTTGTTCAAAAATTGAATTCTTTAATTATTTGATTTACAGATTAATTCTATTTTTTCTTACGAAGAAAATTGAATGAATAAATAAAGCGAATAATACGAAGTGTGATATTGATCACGTTTAACTGTAAGTATGTAGCAAATCATTAACTATTTATTAATTATTACTGCGACAATTCTGCGCTAACTCGAAAAAATTAAATATTTATTCACCTTTTCGCTACTTACTGATTGAATTCATTTCGCCTGCCCGTATAATTTGCTCGTTTTTGTCTCTTGACACATTTAAGCAAAGGCAGTTTTATACAACACTTAGCGTTTCTGAGGCTGAGAAGAGCTGGGAGTATCAAAAAAGTTATGTCTGTATCCCTTTATGACAACAAGCATGCTGCAAAGCAGTTGTCTGTTCAGTTTATAACTTTAGTGATCCTCAGTGGGGCTTTCTGTGCAAATAGTATAGAATGGGGGGCCTCTGCTCTTGCTGGTGGGTTAGCATGCTGGTTACCAAATATCGTATTTATGCTGCTAGCACAATTTCAGAAAGCAAAGGAAGAGGATGAACCTGTCCGCATTGCCTGGTTCTTAGCATTAGGAGCAGGGCTAAAGGTTGTTACAACTATCGTTGTTTTAGTTGTTGCTTTCGGTGTGTTCAAAGCGTCATTAACACCACTGGGTTTGACCTATTTAGCGGTGCTAATTGTTCAGATTGTTGCACCAGCCGTTTTTAAACGGTAAGTATTTTTAAACTACAAAAGGGTAAGAGGCATCATGTCTGCATCAGGAGAAGTGATGACTACAGAGGATTACATAGGCCACCATCTGAGAAACCTTCAGTTGGACCTGAGTACCTTTAAGTTGGTCGATCCCCACGCTAGTCCAACATTTTGGACGTTGAACATTGACTCGCTTTTTTTCTCAGTAGTTCTCGGGGCTTTGTTCCTGTGGCTATTTAGAAAAGTTGCAGCCAATGCGACTAGTGGCGTACCCGGTAAGTTACAGACTGCAATAGAACTGATCATTGGTTTCG
Source organism: Providencia sp. AGC89 (assembly GCF_053543535.1). NCBI lineage: Bacteria > Pseudomonadati > Pseudomonadota > Gammaproteobacteria > Enterobacterales > Morganellaceae > Providencia > Providencia sp. AGC89. The sequence goes on along the minus strand of NZ_JBIXLP010000097.1, from coordinate 5,999 downwards.
TTGATAACTCAGTCCGTGATATGTATCACGGGAAGAGCAAAGTTATTGCTCCTTTAGCATTAACTGTGTTCGTCTGGGTATTCTTAATGAACCTGATGGATTTACTCCCAATTGATTTCCTTCCGTATATTGCTGAGCATTATCTCGGGTTACCTGCATTACGTGCAGTACCAACCGCTGATGTTAGTGTCACCTTATCGATGGCTATTGGTGTGTTTATCCTAATCCTCTTTTACAGTATTAAGATGAAAGGAATTGGCGGATTTACGAAAGAGCTCACTATGCAGCCTTTCAACCATCCTGTTTTTATTCCTGTTAACTTGATTCTTGAAGGGGTAAGCCTGCTGTCAAAACCTGTATCACTCGGTCTGCGACTGTTTGGTAACATGTATGCAGGTGAATTGATCTTTATTCTTATCGCGGCTCTGCTTCCGTGGTGGTCACAGTGGTTGTTAAGCCTACCTTGGGCTATCTTCCACATACTGATTATTACGCTACAAGCCTTTATTTTTATGGTTCTGACTGTTGTCTATCTGTCGATGGCATCTGAAGAGCACTAATTTAATTATCAATAATTGTATTAACTGAAACAAACTGGAGACTGTCATGGAAAACCTGAGTATGGATCTGCTGTACATGGCTGCCGCTGTGATGATGGGCTTAGCGGCGATCGGTGCTGCGATCGGTATCGGCATCCTAGGTGGTAAATTTTTAGAAGGTGCTGCTCGTCAGCCAGATTTAATTCCTCTGCTGCGTACACAGTTCTTTATCGTAATGGGTCTGGTCGATGCTATTCCGATGATTGCTGTTGGTCTGGGCTTGTATGTAATGTTCGCTGTTGCTTAATTAACGTTACGGAACACTTTAAGAACATTAATTCACTAATGAATAAGAGGTATTGTCTGTGAATCTAAATGCAACAATCCTCGGCCAGGCTATCGCGTTTGTCCTGTTTGTTTGGTTCTGTATGAAGTATGTATGGCCACCGATTATGGCGGCCATTGAAAAACGTCAAAAAGAAATTGCTGACGGTTTATCTTCCGCAGAACGTGCTAAAAAGAACCTGGAACTGGCGCAAACCGACGCAACCGACCGACTGAAAAAAGCGAAAGCTGAAGCACAAGTCATCATTGAGCAAGCGAATAAACAACGCACTCAAATGATTGATGAAGCAAAAGCAGAAGCAGAAGCAGAACGTGCAAAAATCGTCGCACAAGCGCAAGCTGAAATTGATGCTGAGCGTAAACGTGCACGTGAAGAGTTACGTAAACAGGTTGCGATGCTTGCTATCGCAGGTGCCGAGAAGATCATTGAACGTTCCGTGGATGAAGCTGCTAACAGCGACATCGTTGATAAACTAGTCGCTGAACTGTAAGGAGGGAGGGGCATGTCTGAAATTGCTACTGTAGCTCGCCCCTACGCCAAAGCAGCTTTTGACTTTGCTGTGGAAAACCAATCTGTTGAAAAATGGCAGAATATGCTGGGCTTCATCTCAATGGTGTCGCGTAATGAACAGGTTGGTGAGCTGCTTTCTGGTTCTATTGCACCAGAAACATTAGCTAAAACGTTTATCTCTGTTTGTGGAGATGAAATTGACGAGCATGTTCAAAACTTGATTCGTGTTATGGCAGATAATGGGCGTTTAACTACGCTACCAGAAGTATTAACGCAATTTATTCAATTACGTGATGCTCTGGAATCAACGATTGAAGTTGATGTACTTTCTGCAAACGAGTTGAGTGAACAGCAGTCAGCTAAAATTTCTGCAGCGATGGAAAAACGTCTGTCACGCAAAGTTAAGCTGAATTGCAAAATTGATAAGTCTGTTATTGCTGGAGTGATCATTCGTGCTGGAGACCTCGTCATTGACGGTAGTATCCGCGGTCGCTTAGAGCGTTTAACTGACGTCTTGCAGTCTTAAGGGGACTGGAGCATATGCAACTGAATTCCACCGAAATCAGCGAACTGATCAAACAGCGTATTGCTCAGTTCGATGTTGTGAGTGAAGCTCACAATGAAGGTACGATTGTATCCGTTAATGACGGTATCATTCGTATTCACGGTTTAGCCGAAGTCATGCAGGGTGAAATGATCGCGCTGCCAGGCAACCGTTACGCCATCGCATTGAACTTAGAGCGTGACTCTGTTGGTGCGGTTGTTATGGGTCCTTATGCCGACTTGGCAGAAGGCATGAAAGTAAAATGTACTGGTCGTATTCTTGAAGTTCCAGTAGGCCGTGGCTTACTTGGACGTGTCGTGAATACACTGGGTCAACCAATTGATGGTAAAGGCCCTGTTGAGAATGATGGCTTCTCTCCAATTGAAGTTATTGCTCCAGGTGTTATCGAACGTCAATCCGTTGATCAGCCTGTACAAACTGGTTATAAATCAGTCGATGCGATGATTCCAATCGGCCGTGGTCAGCGTGAGCTTATCATCGGTGACCGCCAGACAGGTAAAACTGCTCTAGCGATCGACGCAATCATTAACCAGCGTGATTCTGGCATCAAATGTGTTTATGTCGCTATCGGTCAGAAAGCATCTACAATTTCTAACGTAGTACGTAAACTCGAAGAACACGGTGCTCTGGAAAACACCATTGTTGTTGTTGCGACTGCATCTGAATCAGCAGCTCTGCAATACCTTTCCGCATACTCTGGATGCGCAATGGGTGAATACTTCCGTGACCGTGGTGAAGATGCACTGATCGTTTACGATGACCTGTCTAAACAGGCTGTCGCATACCGTCAAATTTCACTGTTGCTGCGTCGTCCACCAGGACGTGAAGCATACCCAGGTGATGTTTTCTATCTGCATTCACGTTTACTTGAGCGTGCAGCTCGTGTTAACGCTGAATACGTTGAAAACTTTACTAAAGGTGAAGTTAAAGGCAAAACAGGTTCATTGACGGCTCTGCCTATCATTGAAACTCAAGGCGGTGACGTTTCTGCATTCGTACCGACTAACGTAATTTCGATTACAGATGGTCAGATCTTCCTGGAATCTAACCTGTTTAACTCTGGTATTCGTCCAGCGGTTAACCCAGGTATTTCAGTATCTCGTGTTGGTGGTGCTGCTCAGACTAAAATTATCAAGAAATTGTCTGGTGGTATTCGTACAGCACTGGCTCAGTATCGTGAACTGGCAGCGTTTGCTCAGTTTGCTTCCGACCTTGATGATGCGACTCGTAAACAGTTAAGTCATGGTCAGAAAGTAACTGAATTGCTGAAACAGAAACAATATGCACCGATGTCAGTAGCAGAGCAGTCATTGTCTCTGTTTGCGGCAGAACGTGGATTCTTGGATGATGTTGAGTTAGCGAAAATTGGTGCATTCGAAACAGCATTAGTTTCATATGCACTGCGTGAGCATGCTGACCTTATGAATGAAATCGGCCAGGCTGGTAACTATAACGATGATATCGAAGGTAAGTTGAAAAAACTGCTCGAATCATTTAAAGCAACTCAGTCCTGGTAATACTATTCGGCCCGTGAGTTTTTATGGGCCGTCTGGTTAATAAGGAGAAGCAGTAATGGCCGGCGCAAAAGAGATACGTTCCAAGATTGCCAGCGTGCAAAACACGCAGAAGATCACTAAAGCGATGGAAATGGTCGCTGCGTCCAAAATGCGTAAATCGCAAGAACGCATGGCGGCTAGCCGTCCTTATGCGGAGACCATGCGCAGTGTTATTGGTCACCTAGCGTTAGGTAATCTGGAATATAAACATCCATATCTCGAAGAGCGTGAAGTTAAGCGCGTAGGGTATTTGGTTGTTTCAACAGACCGTGGTCTGTGTGGTGGTTTGAACATTAACCTGTTCAAAAAACTCCTTGCAGATATGAAATCATGGTCTGAGAAAAATGTTCAGGTTGATTTGGCTTTAATCGGCTCTAAAGCGGTTTCATTCTTTGGTTCTGTTGGCGGCAATGTCGTTACACAAGTAACCGGAATGGGGGATAACCCAACGCTTTCAGATTTGATTGGTCCAGTTAACTCTATGCTACAAGCCTATGATGAAGGGCGTTTGGATAAACTGTATGTGGTGACTAACAAGTTCATCAATACAATGTCTCAGGAGCCAACTATTCTTCAATTATTGCCATTGCCTGCAAGCAATGATGAAACATTGAAGAAGAAATCTTGGGATTATATATACGAACCCGATCCTAAGGCGTTGCTGGATACCCTGCTACGTCGTTATATCGAGTCGCAGGTTTATCAGGGCGTCGTTGAAAACCTGGCTAGTGAGCAGGCCGCACGAATGGTAGCGATGAAAGCCGCTACTGATAATGGTGGTAACCTGATCAAAGAGTTGCAGTTGGTTTACAACAAAGCTCGTCAGGCCAGCATTACTCAGGAGCTTACCGAAATTGTTTCGGGTGCTTCCGCGGTTTAACAGCTAGGTTTACGAATTACGTAGAGGATTCAAGATGGCTACTGGAAAGATTATCCAGGTAATCGGCGCCGTTGTGGACGTCGAGTTCCCTCAAGATAGCGTACCAAAAGTGTATGACGCTCTTGAGGTTATGAACGGTAAAGAAAAACTGGTGCTGGAAGTTCAGCAACAGTTAGGCGGTGGTGTTGTCCGTTGTATCGCAATGGGGACATCAGATGGCCTAAGCCGTGGTTTAAGTGTTGTTAACTTAGATCACCCAATCGAAGTACCAGTAGGTAAAGCAACTCTAGGACGTATCATGAACGTTCTGGGTGAGCCTATTGATATGAAAGGTGATATTGGCGAAGAAGAACGCTGGTCAATTCACCGTGCAGCACCTAGCTATGAAGAGTTATCAAACTCAACAGAACTACTGGAAACCGGTATCAAAGTAATGGACTTAATCTGTCCATTCGCGAAAGGTGGTAAAGTTGGTCTGTTTGGTGGTGCGGGTGTTGGTAAAACAGTAAACATGATGGAACTTATCCGTAACATCGCGATTGAGCACTCAGGTTACTCAGTATTCGCAGGTGTTGGTGAGCGTACTCGTGAAGGGAACGACTTCTATCATGAAATGACCGACTCTAACGTTTTGGATAAAGTATCACTGGTTTATGGCCAGATGAACGAGCCACCAGGAAACCGTCTGCGTGTTGCGCTGACTGGTCTGACTATGGCTGAAAAATTCCGTGACGAAGGTCGTGACGTACTGCTGTTCGTAGATAACATCTATCGTTATACACTGGCGGGTACTGAAGTATCAGCACTGTTAGGTCGTATGCCATCAGCGGTAGGTTATCAGCCAACGCTGGCGGAAGAGATGGGTGTTCTGCAAGAACGTATTACCTCAACTCAAACAGGTTCTATCACTTCCGTTCAAGCGGTTTACGTTCCTGCGGATGACTTGACTGACCCATCACCAGCAACCACCTTTGCTCACTTGGACGCAACGGTAGTACTGAGCCGTCAAATCGCATCTTTGGGTATCTACCCAGCGGTTGACCCTCTCGATTCTACTAGCCGTCAGCTAGACCCACTCGTAGTTGGTCAAGAGCACTATGATGTTGCGCGTGGCGTTCAGTCTATTCTGCAACGTTACCAAGAACTGAAAGATATTATCGCAATTCTGGGTATGGATGAGTTGTCTGAAGAAGACAAACTGGTTGTTGCTCGTGCTCGTAAGATCCAGCGCTTCCTGTCTCAACCATTCTTCGTTGCTGAAGTATTTACCGGTTCACCAGGTAAGTTCGTTTCCCTGAAAGACACTATCCGTGGTTTCAGTGGTATCCTGAACGGTGATTACGACCACCTGCCAGAACAAGCGTTCTATATGGTTGGTACCATTGAAGAAGCTGTGGAAAAAGCTAAAAAGCTTTAATCCAGCTGACAGGAGGTTGATATGGTAGCTGCAATGACATACCACCTGACTGTTGTTAGTGCTGAAAAACAAATGTTTGAAGGCCTAGTACAGAAAATTCAGGTGACAGGTAGTGAAGGTGAGCTGGGGATTTACCCGCAGCATACCCCGCTGCTGACTGCCATAAAACCGGGCATGGTACGTATT
>NZ_JBIXLP010000096.1:0-26960 GCF_053543535.1 Providencia sp. AGC89 | reverse complement strand
GCTGGCTTGGCTCATCATGGCGGTTTGTTTTTCCATGTTTGCTTGCAGTTTTTGCAGCTCTGCATTGGCTTGTTTTAACTGTGCCTGTGCCGTGGCGTAATCCTGTTCATTTTTCTGCAAACGCGCTTGCAGCGCAAGTTGCTGCTTCTCGCTGTCAGTAAACTGTTTCGATAATGCATTTTGCGCCGCTTGGTGCTCTGCCAGCTGTTTCTTCGCTGCCGCCAATTCGCTTTCTAACGCCGCTTTCTGGGCTAATTTCGCGGTTTGTTCCGCCAATGACGCTTGGATTTTATCGGCTTGCTGCGCTTTGTCTTGTAACTGCTTCGCCAACTGCTGGTTCTGCTGCTCTAAAGCTTTCGCTGCTGCTTGTTGTTTGGCTAACGCTTCACGCGTGGCTTGGTTTTCAGCTTGTGATTTTTCTAAGCCTTCTTCTTGTTGCTTGAGCAAAATAATTTGCTTATTCAAATCCGCCGTCAGCGCTTTCACTTGAGCATCGCTGGCTTGGTTCATCATGGCGGTTTGTTTTTCCACATTCGCTTGCAATTTTTGCAGTTCTGCGTTGGCTTGTTTTAACTGGGCCTGTGCAACTGAGTAATTCTGCTCATTTTGGCTTAATTGAGCCTGTAATCGTGCTTGTTGTTTTTCGCTATCTACTAATTGTTTTGCGAGTGTGTTTTGTGTGGTCTGGTGATTGTTAAGCTGTTCTTGAGCTTCTTTTAATGCAACTTCTAAAGCGGCTTTTTGTTCTGCTTGAAGTGTTTTTTCTGCTAATGATGCCTGGATTTTCTCAGCTAACTGTTCTTTCTCAACTAATTGCGACTGCAACTGTTGGTTTTGTTGTTCTAATAATTTCGCACTATCTTGCTGCGCCTTCAAAGCCACTTGAACATCATCTTTTTGGCTCTGTACTGCTGCTAATTCACTTTCTTTCTGCTTAAGCAACTCTTTTTGCTGCAACAGTTCAGCAGTGACTGATTTTATTTGCTCATCAGTATTACCTGCCATCTGTAATTGATTTTTCGCATCTAACTCTAATTTAGCAATATCCGCTGTAAGTTGTTCAATCTTCAGATTTGCTGCAACAAATAATTGTTCTTTCTCAGCCAATTGCTGTTTAAGTTTTGATTGCTCAGTAATACTATCATTCAGTTGATTTTCAAGTTGAGCAATGGTTTCTTGTGTTTGTTGGTTTTCTTGGCTTAATTGTTCAAGGCTATTTTGTTTTTGCTCAATAGCTTTTTGCGCTTCAGCTAATTTAGTATTCAAAGTATCAATTAGCGATTGATCATCTGATGAATCTAATACAGCCTGTAATTGTGCGATTTGCTCTTTATTTTTAAGCACCTCAGCATTCAGTTTATCAATCTCAAATTGTTTCTCAGTGATTGTATGCGTCAACTGAGCAATACTCTTATTATGATTAATAAGTTCTGCGACTAATTGATCATCGTTCAACAAGTTGTTATACGCAATTAATTGCCCTACCCCTTGCGCAATACCAAATTTATATAAATTGGTTAATTGCTGACGTTCAATAAGTTTAGCTAATTGCTCAAGGTAAGCTGAAGCATCAATACCCGTTGGTTTCGTATATTTAGATGAATACAAACCCAGTGGATCGAGGACAAGTTGATATTTCGCAAAGTCTTTCGCGAGATAGGCCGGATTCCATTGATTACTCTGGAAAAAATAAGGATAGGACGACAATAAAACAGGTGCAACCACATTTTCGGTTGTCACTGCACAAACTTCAGGAAAGGTTGTTGTATCTGAATTTTCAGCCTCAGTTTTCGCTACATCATTTTTCTTGTTTGATGCCGCAGCTGATTTTTTCTTCCCTGAGTTCTTTCCTTTGGTCCCTTTGTTGGCTGCCGCAGACTTTTGTTTTTCATTTGGCGCAGGGACCGTAGATAGCGAAGAAAAGATATCATAACCTTGGTTTTGTGTATTAACTGGTAATTGTTGTTTTTGCTCTTGCACCTTACCTTCTTTTTCTAATTGAAGGTAAGTATCAAAATCATCAATAACATTGTTAAAGCGCTCTGCTTTTGGAGCATGACTAAAAAAAGTCGTAACAAGTGCCAGCGACACACAAAGCCTAAGGTTTATTCTCATAATCCACTAATTTTCTTCAACGTTGATTCGGTAGACAATACTGAGTTATAGCGAACTTTTGCGCACAACACTTTAGTTTTAGACTCTATTGCCATTTGTAATAGTTCAATTGTGTCGGGGCTAGCAGTACCTTCAACTTGTCGATATAGGCGGTTGATTTCGCTAACCTCTTTAAATGAACCTACTAAGCGATTGTAATCTTTAGGTGAGAGCGTTTTTAATGCGTTTAATTCTTTAACACACGTATTTAGATGAGCAAATGTTTGCTGGTTAGCCGCATTATCACCATAACTTGTGGATGCTATTGGTGTGCGGTCGATAGCATTATTTAGAACTTTTTGAGATTCAGGGTAAGAATCATCAACCTGCCCTTGAGTTGCGGTTGCATCCGCTACTGGTTGAGCGGTATTAGTATTGACTACCTGCTTACTTGGGGTGTTCGGTGTTGCTGTATTGTATGTGTCTGAGCCAAATGTACAACCTGAAAGAAGAGCTGTACTTGCTATAAGCAAAGATGCAACATAAAATTTATTTTTTAAAAACATATGGTTACCTTACCAGCACTTTTCTTCGCTATTATAATGATGTCCAAGAAACCTAGTGTAAGCTAAAAATTAGCTATTTTCTATAAGCCCGAATGTAGAAATAGAGTGTTCTCATAAATTTATGATTAAATTAATTTTAGTTTCAAAATAATTTTATCGCTACATTTTAGTTATTTTTATGAGCTTATTCTCATTAATACGCCAAATAAGTGATAACTCAACACCTATGAGTAGGCTTTTTAATTATATTATGTTAGCAAAAGATTATTTAAACCGTTAACCTAATCGTAAATCAAACAGTCTAATAACATCTTAGGTCAAGCCTAATTCTAAGTATTTCTTTGTAACACTTGCTAACAAATAAAGCAGTCATCCACTTTGCAAAACAAATCTATTTTTCATTTTTATTACAAACAACGGGTTAAAGAATGCTTTAGCATAGCGAGGAGCTATCCATAATAAATGCAGTTCACTTTAAAACATTAGCTACAAACCTCGCAAAAAAACAATAAAACTTATACTTAATCAATATGTTGCATAGAAGCACACATTAGTATAACAGTAATTTTGCGCCATCAATTATACCAGCTATCTGTCAGAATTACTTATATTAAATTGATACCATTCGTAACTCAAATTTATTTTTGATTTTAATATATGTTTCATTCGTCGTATTTAGCAGAGACACAACGATTAAATGTGCAAACTTAAACGAGACATTGCAATATAAAACAAACAAGGTAGTAATTTTACAACTAAAATGATGAGCTTGAATAAAGCATAAAAAGAGTATAAAGGATGGGGATAAATAAAATGCCCAGATTTAACTGGGCATATATAGTATTTAAGCTTTACTTGGACGTAATGCAGGGAACAAAATAACATCGCGAATTGTATGACTGTTAGTAAACAACATCACCATACGGTCAATACCAATACCAAGACCAGCTGTTGGCGGTAAACCATGTTCTAATGCAGTAACATAGTCCTCGTCATAGAACATCGCTTCGTCATCACCTTCATCTTTTTGACGAACTTGTTCGGCAAAGCGCTCTGCTTGGTCTTCCGCATCATTTAATTCCGAGAAACCATTACCGATTTCACGACCACCGATGAAGAATTCAAAACGGTCAGTGATGAATGGGTTATCATCATTGCGACGCGCTAATGGTGATACTTCAGCCGGATATTCGGTGATAAAAGTTGGTTGGATTAAATGACTTTCCGCAACTTCTTCAAAAATCTCACATTGAATGCGGCCAAGACCCCAGCTCTTCTCAATTTTGATACCAATTGATTGAGCAATCGCAACCGCTTTATCCATATCGTCTAAGTCAGCAACATTAGTTTCTGGACGATATTTACAGATAGCTTCTTTCATTGTTAATTTAGTAAATGGTTTACCAAAATCAAACTGCTGCTCACCATATTGAACAACCGTATTCCCTAACACTTTTTGTGTCAGTGTACGGAAGAGATCTTCAGTTAAAGCAATCAGATCACGGTAATCCGCATACGCCATATAGAGTTCCATCATAGTGAACTCTGGGTTATGGCGTGGAGATAGCCCTTCATTACGGAAGTTACGGTTAATCTCAAATACACGTTCAAAACCACCAACAACTAACCGTTTTAAGTACAGTTCTGGTGCAATACGTAAATACATATCAATATCTAACGCATTATGATGAGTAATGAACGGACGAGCAGATGCCCCGCCAGGGATAACTTGCATCATTGGTGTTTCGACTTCCATAAAGCCATTATCCACCATGAAATTACGGACTTCTGCAAGGATCTTCGAACGAACAATAAATGTATGACGTGACTCATCGTTAGCAATCAAATCAAGATAACGTTGACGATAACGTGTTTCTTGGTCTGCTAACCCATGAAATTTATCAGGCAAAGGGCGAAGCGCTTTAGTTAATAAACGCACTTCGTGACAATGAACCGTTAATTCACCTGTTTTGGTTTTAAATAAACGACCTTTTGCACCAAGGATGTCACCTAAGTCCCATTTTTTGAATTGCTCATTGTAGACGCCTTCGGCTAAATCATCGCGAGATACGTAAATTTGGATGCGCCCACCAACATCTTGTAACGTGGCAAATGACGCTTTACCCATAATACGGCGAGTCATCATACGACCTGCAATCGACACTTCAATATTTAAGTCTTCAAGCTCTTCTGATGTTTTATCATCATATTGAGCATGAATTTTGTCAGAAATATTTTCACGACGAAAATCATTGGGGAATGGAATACCCTTTTCACGCAATGCCACTAATTTTTCTTTGCGGGCTTTAAGTTCGTTATTCAAATCAGGTGCTTGTTCAGCGCCTTGTTGTTCCTGAGACATTTTTTCCTCACAGGCCAGCTTTTAAACTAGCTTCAATGAATTTATCCAAATCACCATCCAGTACGGCTTGCGTGTTACGCGTTTCCACACCAGTACGTAAATCTTTTATTCTTGCATCATCAAGGACATAAGAACGAATCTGGCTTCCCCAGCCAATATCGGATTTGTTCTCTTCCATCGCTTGCTTATCTGCATTTTTCTTCTGCATTTCCAGTTCGTATAACTTAGCTTTTAACTGGCGCATCGCTTGGTCTTTGTTTTTATGCTGCGAACGGTCATTCTGGCATTGAGTCACAATATTCGTTGGAATGTGTGTGATACGAACCGCTGACTCTGTTTTGTTAACGTGCTGACCACCAGCACCAGAAGCACGGTATACATCAATACGCAGATCCGCTGGATTAATGTCGATATCAATATCGTCATCCACTTCAGGGTAAATAAACGCAGAACTAAAAGAGGTGTGACGGCGCCCACCTGAGTCAAACGGGCTCTTACGCACTAAGCGGTGAACCCCGGTTTCCGTTCTTAGCCACCCGTAGGCATAGTCACCAATAATTTTGACCGTTGCAGATTTCAGCCCAGCAACATCACCATCAGATTCTTCAATAATCTCGGTTTTAAAGCCCTTTGACTCTGCCCAGCGCAAATACATGCGTAACAGCATACTTGCCCAATCTTGCGCTTCAGTACCGCCAGAACCTGCTTGTAAGTCAATGTAGCAATCAGCGCTGTCATACTCACCTGAGAACATACGGCGGAATTCGAGCTGCTCTAACTTACCTTGTAGTAGCTCTAACTCAGCACCGGCTTCGTTGAAAGTATCTTCATCGTCGGCCTCAACTGCCAACTCCAATAAACCTTCTACGTCCTCAAGGCCTTGAACCATCTGGTCAATCGTTTCTACGATAACTTCAAGGGATGAGCGTTCTTTACCAAGTGCCTGAGCCCTTTCTGGTTCATTCCAGACATCTGGTTGCTCAAGTTCAGCGTTGACTTCTTCTAAGCGTTCTTTCTTGGCATCATAGTCAAAGATACCCCCTCAGAACCTCTGTCCGTTCAGACAGGTCCTGAATCTTACTTTTTACTGGGTTTATTTCAAACGTCATTTTTCAATATCTTATGGTTAGTCAAAAATAAAATTTTTATTTACAAACCGTTTAGTATAACGGAATTTATCTCAGGTTTATAGCGGCATCAAACGCTATTTCTCTGGCTATTTGTTAGCTCAATCCGGCCAAATATGTTCAACCATTAACTGGACATTTTTTTGCCCACGGTATTCATTTACATCAAGTTTAAACGCAATTTTTGCTTTCTTGATGCTGTTATCAGGCCACCGGCGAACATCAATATTAAACATGATGGCATCTAGCATAGGCCCACCACAAACAGGTTCTAACATCAATTTAAGGTGACGCTCCCCAACTAACCTTTGTTGTAGCAACTGGAAATGCCCGTCAAATACAGGTTCAGGGAATGCTTGCCCCCATGGGCCACTTTCACGAAGAAGCTCAGCTGTTTCTAAACAAAATTCATGGCGCGATAACTCACCATCGCTCCAAACTACGCCTGAAAGCTGCTCGGGCTGAATGAGTTCACCCATTAATAGTTCAAAATGATGTTTAAAAATATCAAATTTATCGACGTCCAAAGTCAACCCAGCCGCCATGGCATGGCCACCAAATTTTTGCATCAGCCCAGGTTGTAAGGTATTTAGCCGCTCTAAAGCATCTCGCATATGTACACCTTGAATTGAACGCCCTGACCCTTTTAATATCCCATCCCCTGCCGGTGCAAAAGCAATAACCGGGCGATGGTATTGTTCTTTTATCCTTGAAGCCAAAATCCCAACAACACCTTGGTGCCATTCAGGATGGTAAATCGCTAATCCATTAGGCAATGGGTTATTACCGTATTCAAGTTTATTAAACAGAACCAATGCTTCTTGTTGCATCCCTGCTTCAATATCGCGACGTGTTTGGTTTAAACCATCAAGTTCGTTAGCAAGCTCCCGAGCATGGGCCATATCATCTGTTAATAATAACTCAATACTCACGGACATATCGTCTAACCTACCCGCAGCGTTTAGCCTTGGACCAAGTGCAAAACCGAAATCATTTGCGACTAACCTAGATAAGTCCCGTTTAGAAACTTCAATTAATGCTTTAATACCAACACAGCAACGGCCTGCTCTAACACGGTTTAAACCTTGATGAACTAAAATGCGATTATTGGTATCAAGGGGAACCACATCTGCCACAGTCCCTAATGCGACTAAATCAAGGTACTCTGCTAAATTAGGCTCACTAAGACCTTGTTGCGTAAACCACCCTTGTTGGCGTAAATGTGCACGCAATGCAGACATCAAATAAAAGGTCACGCCAACACCAGCGAGTGATTTGGACGCAAAACGGCAATCATTTAGATTTGGGTTAATAATTGCATCAGCTGCAGGTAAAACTTCGCCGGGCAGATGGTGATCCGTAATAATGACATTTATTCCATATTGGTTAGCTACGGCAACTCCCTCATGAGATGAAATACCATTATCAACAGTAATAATTAAATTTGTCCCGCGTTTATAAGCTTCTTCAACAACAAGCGGCGTTAAACCATAGCCATTTTCAAAACGATTAGGAACAATATAATTAAGGTTTGCATAGCCCATCGCTTTTAAGGCGCGGATAGCTAATGCCGTGCTCGTTGCCCCATCTGCATCAAAATCACCAACGATGGTGATCGCCTGATGTTCAACCAATGCGCGATAAAGCAGTGATAACGCATCCCCAATACCAGCTAATGAACGATAGTCCAATAAATTAGACGCTTTACGTTCTAATTGCGTTATGTCCGTGATCCCCCGATGCCGATAAATGCGCTGTAACAGCTCCGGTAAACCAGGTAATTGGACAGCCGAGTTATCTTGGGTTCTTTGTTGTAATAACGTTTCTACATTCACAATAATTAACTATTTTTGGTCAAGTAACTGGATAAGAGCATCTGGCTTAAGAAAACCGGGTAACATTTGGCCGTCTGGTAATATGATGGCAGGCGTCCCTGTGACTTTAAATAAATTGCCGACATTCATATGTTTGCTTAAGTCAATTTTGCAACCATCAATCATCGCAATTTCGTCCCCTTTAAATGCCTGAGTCAAGGCTTTTTGAGGGAGACCATTACACCATATTGATGCCATTTTTTTACCTACGTCGCTATCAGCGCCTTGACGCGGATATGCAAGATAACGAACCGTAACCCCTTTACTGTTTAACTCACCAACAGATTCATGCAATTTTTTACAGTAACCGCAGCTAATATCGGTAAAGACAGTAACAACATATTTTTCTCGAGGCGCTTTGAAAATAATCATTTCATTTTTTAGTGCTTCAATTTTTTTCATCAGTGGCTGATTACTAATATTGACTGGGTTTTTGCCACTCATGTCATAAATCGGCCCTTGCAGTAAATATTTACCGTCGTCAGTGATATAAACAATACCAGTTGTTGTTTCAACGACATTCAAGCCGACTATTGGTGAGGGTTTAATTGCCTCAACCGACATATCGTATTTTTCTAACGTATCGCGGATCACTTTTTCTTCGGTTGCGCCATATACTGTCGCTGTAAATGCCGTAATACACGCGGCAGCCAATAATAACAATTTGCGTTTCATAGATAATCCTTTAATCATACATCACCCCCTTGGGTGATGTTGCTCATGTAACATGCGTAACCGTTCTGTGGCAACATGGGTATAAATTTGTGTTGTGGATAAGTCACTATGACCTAATAACATTTGCACAACACGTAAATCCGCCCCGTGGTTCAATAAATGGGTTGCGAATGCATGCCTCAGTACGTGAGGTGAGAGTAGTTCAGTATCAATATGAGCAAGTACTGCATAATATTTTATCCGATGCCAAAAAGTTTGCCGTGTCATTTTAGTGCCACGCTTACTGGGAAATAAAATATCGCTGGTTTTGCCATTCAATAGTTCAGGACGACTTTCATCAATATATTTTTCTAGCCAGTATATTGCCTCTTCTCCCAATGGAATCAATCTTTCTTTATCACCCTTACCTACCACACGGATGACACCTTGACGTAAACTGATATCTGAAAATGTTAAGCCTATCAATTCAGATACTCGCAAACCACAAGCGTACAACACTTCTAACATCGCTTTATCTCGTAACTCAAGCGCATCCTCTGTTGCGGGTGCATTCAATAAATCTTCGACTTGCCGCTCACTTAAATCCTTAGGTAAACGCTGAGGAATTTTGGGTGCTGCAATAACCGCAGATGGGTCATCGAGACGTATTTTTTCACGATACAAATACTGAAATAACCTACGCATAGCACTTAATAGGCGAGCAGAGCTGGTCGCTTTATAACCGCCATCAATGCGTTCTGCTAAAAAAGATTGCAGGTCAATTGACTGAACACTTTCTAAATACAATTGGTGAGCATCAAGCCAGTTGTCTAACGACTGAAGGTCATTACGATAAGATGCCAAAGTGTTTTCGGCAAGATCTTGTTCTAACCAAATGGTATCAAGAAATTGTTCAATTAATGGATTAAGTTGTTTTATTTCCACGAAAAATGAGCTTCCTTAGGGTAAGACCACACAATTCTATTATGCCTGAATGTAGTTGCTTCTGTTACAATACATCTCTTGTGATGAAAACCATAGCTGGACATAGTAACAATATATATGAAAATAGGTCTTTTTTACGGTTCTAGTACCTGTTATACCGAAATGGTTGCAGAAAAAATACGTGATATTCTGGGCGATGATTTCGTCACACTGCATAACGTTAACGATACACCGCCAACTGAAATGGAACAGTATGATGTTCTTATTTTGGGAATACCAACGTGGGATTTTGGTGAAATACAAGAAGATTGGCTAGAAATTTGGGAAGCGCTTCCCACTCTTAACTTAGCAAATAAAATTGTTGCTATGTACGGGTTAGGAGATCAAATAGATTATAGCGAATGGTTTCTTGATGCCTTGGGCATGTTATACCACCAATTAAAACCAACAGGTGTCAAATTTGTCGGTTTTTGGCCTACTGATGGCTATGAATTCGAAAGCCCAAAACCCTTAAATGAACAGGGTGATAAATTTGTTGGGCTAGCATTAGATGAAGTTCATCAATTTGAGCAGACCGATGAGCGCATTGCGCAATGGTGTGTGCAAATTTTGCAAGAAATCGAAGCTTCCCTGTAATACATGAACATAAGTGACTAAGGTTCTTTACGGCTACTTGTTTTTCAGTAGCCTTAAATATCAGGGTATTGAAGTAATAATTGGTTCAAATTACGCCAACTTTCCTCAGAAACAGAGTCTTTAGCAACCCATAGGTGAATTTTTTGTTGCTTACCTTGTAAAGCTTCTAATGACAATAAGATGCCATAGCGGCTCAACCAAGGTGCTTTCACAATATTCCATTCATTCTTTTTCCATTGGACTTTATTACCATTAACCAACACAGCAACCCCTTTTATTTTGCTGATGTTCTTTTGGCTTTTTGCCCAACTAGCCACCACAACCGCAAGAAGTGGCAACCATATCATTGAATGAGCCGGTGCCCATGGTGCAACAAGCAAAAACATGCCTACTGCCCCATGAACACAGGTTGAAAAAAACTGTGTTTTCCATGAAATGGAAAGATTAGATTTCCACAGGACCACGATTTTTATTTTTTTCCTGAATCAGTTTTACCATACGAAATAGCTCGTCGTCATCTGGGCGACCGTGATTCATTAACCAGTTAAATAAATCAGGGTCCGCACACTCCAATAAACGGACAAACACCTGTTTATCATTGGTTGTCAGACTATCATATTCATACTCAAAAAATGGCATGATTGAAATATCTAGCTCACGCATACCGCGGCGACAAGCCCAATGAATTCGCGCCTTGTTCTCAATATCCATTCCACTACGACCTTTTGTTGCAGTTAACTGATAAGATTGATTATTTTCAATACTCTAACAGATTATCTACTGAGAAAACATGCCATAGGCTACATTGTTGTAATTTTAGTAGTAAAATGCCGTTTTTCTACAAACAGATAACAAAAAAATACTCAATAATACCCGTGGTATCATAATAACTACTTGCAATGTTATCTAGCTATTTTACCATTAAGCACCTTTATCTATCAAAGAACAACAGGTGAAATCATGACTACCCAAATTGATATTGATAGTACACAACAATTTCCCTTTGAATCACACTCTTTACCGCTCGTTTTGATTTCACTGGAAAACTGGGAACTTATCCACCTTCATGGCCTAGACGCAGAAAAATATTTACAAGGCCAAGTGACCGCAGATGTTGCCACACTCACTCAATCACATGCATTAACTGCCCATTGCGACCCAAAAGGTAAAATGTGGAGTGACCTGCGGTTATTCCATCATTTAGAAGGGTTCTCTTATTTATTAAGAAGCAGTATTGCTGATACGCAACTCGCTGAACTCAAAAAATATGCAGTTTTTTCCAAAGTAACATTTGAGAAAAAAAATGAGCTTAAGCTACTTGGGGTAGCGGGTAAAGGAGCAAGAGCAGCACTTTCAGCAGTCTTTAGCGTTTTACCTGACGAACAAAACCAAGTAGTCACTGACGGTGATTCGACTTTACTCTATTTTTCATTACCTACAGAACGTTTTTTAGTGGTTACAACAGAGGCAACAGCACAGACAATAGTGCAGACACTCGGTGCCCCACAAGTCAGTGATGAACAGTGGTTAGCACTCGATATCGAAGCAGGCTTTGCCGTTATAGACCAAGAAAATAGCGCTCAACACTTACCTCAAGCGGCTAATTTACAAGCTCTTCCTGATGGAATTAGCTTTAAAAAAGGCTGTTACACGGGTCAAGAAATGGTCGCTAGGGCCAAATTTCGTGGTGCCAATAAACGCGCAATGTATTTGTTAAAAGGAACAGGTTCAACACTCCCAAATATTGGTGAAGGCGTTGAATGGCAACTCGGCGATAAATGGCGCCGTACTGGGACAGTTCTTGCCACGGTTCGCTTAGGGAATGGCAAAATATATGTGCAAATCATTATGAATAACGATATGGAACCTGACAGTGTTTTTCGCGTTATGGGTGATGAGCAAAGCCATTTAACTATCGTACCGTTGCCATATTCATTAGAAGAAAAATAGTTGGGGTTTTTATGTCATCTGTATTAGGTAACGAGCCTATTGAGGTTATCAAGTTTGGGGCTTTTACCGAGGTCGTCCAATTTTTAATGGAATTAGATAAGCTCAAAAGTATTTACCGTAAAAATAAGTTATTGAATCGCGAACGCCAAGAAAATACTGCCGAACATAGCTGGCAGTTTGCAGTTGCAGCCATGAGCTTCGCCCCTTATGTTCAAGGTGTTAACATTGAGCATGCGATTAAATTAGCATTAGTTCACGACATAGTTGAAATTGACGCAGGTGATGTCATGGTATTCGATAATGCTGCTCGTGACGCTATCCATGAAGAAGAAGTTAAAGCGGCTAATCGTATTTTCAACCTATTGCCTAGCCCGCAAGCTGAAACGCTTTTAGCATTATGGAATGAATATGATGCGCTTGAAACTCCTGAGTCCATTTACGCCAATGCGATTGATAGGGCTATGCCAATGCTGATGAATTTACATAATCAAGGGCAAAGCTGGGTTGAAAACAACATCCGTCTTGAGCAAGTAATCAGTAAATGTGATTATATAGAGCAAATTCTTCCTGATTTTTATCAACAACTTAAATTACAGTTAGAGCAAGCCCAGCAAAAAGGCTGGTTACTGTAATTCCCGATAAGCGGCTTAACGGTCGCTTATAAAAATCCTATAACCTCCTTCAAAACTAATTTTTAATACATTTAATAGTTTGCTAATTAATAAGATGTTACCTATGGTTTAAACAAACATTCACGTGATGTATTGATTATCAATTAGGTGACATATGCCAATGAATAAAATTAGCTCATCCCCTTATCTATTGTTACTTGATGTCCATTCTCCAGCCATTATTCAGTTTAATAAATCAACCTATCAAATTACATGCCTAATAGAACAATTAGGTGGAACACCAGATGGTATCGCCGTCGACCCAACGAATAAATTAATTTATTGGAGTAATATGGGAGAGGATTATGACGCTGATGATGGTTCAATTAACGTAATGAACTTCGATGGTAGTGGGCGAAAAATGTTGTTAGGTCATGGAGATGTCAGAACACCAAAACAGCTACAACTCGATTTAATCAATCAAAAGCTATATTGGTGTGATCGCGAAGGGGGAAAAGTTGCTTCTTGCCATGTCGATGGCTCAAACTTGCAAACTCATGTGGCAAGGCCCAGAAATAAGCAAAACCAAGTTGATATTTTAGACCAGTGTGTCGGTATTTCTTTAGATATTCCCAACAATTGGGTTTATTGGACACAAAAAGGGACGCCAAAAGGTAATCTTGGTCGTATTTTCAGAGCACCACTAAAACCAAACATTCAGCAACCACCCGAGAACCGAACTGATATTGAACTATTACTTGATCGCCTACCTGAGCCTATTGACCTATTACTTGATGAAGAAGCCTGTCTTTTATATTGGACGGATAGAGGTGCCGAACCGGATGGTAATAGTTTAAATTGTGCAAATGTGACGGCGCATGGCGTCAATAATCACAAAGTTATCAGCCGTGGTTTCAAAGAAGCTATCGGTCTCACTTATGATAAACCTGCTCAATTAATGTATGTCGCAGACCTAAATGGCGGGGTTTATCGCGTAACAATACCGACCGGTGACGTTGAGAAAGTTTATCAAGGTAAAAACTATACGGGGATCACCCAGTATTCACCTTAATTTATCATGTGAATATATTAAAGAAAAAGGCCTGACTCAGTCTAATATTGAGTTCAAGCCTTATAACTAATTTATTGATAGTGCTCAACATGATATGAGCACTTTAAACTATATCTTACATATACTCTTCAATCGGAACACACGAGCAATGTAAATGACGGTCGCCATACACATCATCAAGACGTTTAACCGCTGGCCAATATTTATTAGCTTTGGTTTGCGCCGTCGGGAACACAGCCAATTCACGGCTATAACTGTGAGGCCATTCTTGCGTTAGCTCGGTTTGGACATGAGGAGAATTCACCAGAGGGTTATCCTCAAGCGTCCACTGCCCTTCAACCACTTGGTCAATCTCATCCCGTATTGCTAACATCGCCTCAATAAAACGGTCGATTTCAGTGATACATTCCGATTCCGTTGGTTCTATCATCAACGTGCCTGCCACAGGGAAAGACATGGTTGGGGCATGAAAACCATAGTCAATCAACCGTTTAGCTATATCAAGCTCACTGATGCCGGTATCCTTTTTAATTGGGCGTAAATCAACGATACATTCATGAGCAACGTAACCATCTTGCCCTGTATATAAAATGTCATAGCGGCTGGAAAGGCGTTTAGCAATATAGTTCGCATTCAAAATAGCCACTTGGCTCGCTTTGCGTAAGCCATAAGAGCCCATCATTCGGATATACATCCAGCTAATGGGCAAAATAGAAGCGCTACCAAATGGAGCAGCAGAAACTGCACCTTGGTCTGTGACCATTTCTTGTTCAACTACTGAATGCCCTGGTACAAACGGAGCTAAATGTTTTTTCACCCCAATTGGACCCATACCTGGACCGCCACCACCATGAGGAATACAGAATGTTTTATGTAAATTTAAGTGAGACACATCCGCGCCAATAAAGCCCGGTGTCGTTAACCCAACCTGAGCATTCATATTTGCTCCATCAAGGTAAACTTGTCCACCATATTGATGAATAATTTCACAGACTTCGCGAATACTTTCTTCATAAACCCCATGTGTAGATGGATAAGTCACCATGACACAAGAAAGTACATCACTATATTGCTGCGCTTTATCGCGTAAATCGTCTAAGTCGATATTCCCTTCATCATCACAACGTACAACCACGACTTCCATACCTGCCATATGGGCAGACGCTGGATTGGTTCCATGAGCGGAAGCTGGGATCAAACAAATATTCCGCCCCCCATCATTACGGCTTTCATGATAACGGCGGATAGCGAGCAGCCCTGCATATTCCCCTTGTGCACCTGAGTTAGGTTGCATACAAACCGCATCGTAACCCGTTAATTGCACCAACCAATGAGAAAGCTGTTCAATCATTTGATGATAGCCTTGTGCTTGGTCCACAGGGCAGAATGGATGTAGCTCCCCAAATTCTGGCCATGTAATCGGGATCATCTCCGCGGCTGCATTAAGCTTCATCGTACACGACCCCAGCGGGATCATCGCTTGGTTCAACGCTAAATCTTTACGCTCAAGGCTATGCATATAACGCATCATTTCTGTTTCGCTGTGATAGCGATGAAAATTCGGATGAACTAAGATTTCATCTGCCCGTTGCATAGATTTTGGAATGGCGTGTTCTTGATTTGCAACAGATTGGTCTAATTTTTCAAAATCCAATTTAGTGTCAATACCCGTGATCACCGTAAACAGCTCATTTAAGTCCTGGCGAGTGGTGACTTCACTAAAGGTGACCCCCACGGCTCCACGAATATCCGTCCGTAAATTGATGTTTGCTTTTTCTGCTCGGGCTAATACTGCGGTTTTATCTTCTACTTCAACTGCTAAAGTATCAAACCAAGTTTTATGGCGTGATGAGAAACCCGCTTCGGCTAAAGCTTTAGCAAAGATTGATGTGAAGCGATGAATACGCCCAGCAATCATTTTTAAACCTTCAGGACCATGATAAACCGCATACATAGCCGCAATATTGGCTAACAAAACTTGTGAGGTACAAATATTTGAATTCGCTTTTTCACGACGAATATGCTGCTCACGGGTTTGCATCGCCATACGCAATGCTGTATTCCCCGCGGCATCGCGTGACACACCGATAATACGCCCCGGCATTGCACGTTTAAACTCATCACGGCAAGCAAAGAAAGCTGCATGTGGACCACCATAGCCCATAGGTACACCAAAACGCTGCGCTGAGCCAAATACGATATCGGCCCCTTGTTTACCCGGTGCAGCTAATAACACTAATGCCATCATGTCTGCAGCAACACAGCTAACGATTTGGCGCTGTTTTAACGTTGCGAATAGTTCACTGTAATCATGGATATTACCGGTTGTGCCCACTTGTTGTAACAAGGCCCCAAACACCCCTTCATGTTCAAGAACTTTTTCTGCACTATCAACAATCACTTCAAAACCAAAGGTACCGGCTCGTGTTTTTACAACGTCAAGGGTTTGCGGGTGAATATCATCAGCAACGAAGAAACGTTCAGCATTCTTTAACTTACTAATTCGTTTTGCCATCGCCATGGCTTCAGCCGCCGCAGTCGCTTCATCTAATAATGAGGCTGATGCTAAGTCTAATCCGGTAAGGTCAATCGTTAACTGCTGGAAATTAAGTAATGATTCTAAGCGGCCTTGTGAAACTTCAGGTTGATATGGCGTGTAAGCTGTGTACCAACCGGGGTTTTCCAATAAGTTACGCAAAATAACAGGGGGAAGCACCGCGGGTGCATAACCCATCCCAATATAACTTTTAAAGCGTTTATTCAGTGATGCGATAGCTTTCAATTCAGCTAAAGCTTCCTGTTCAGTTGCCCCACCACCTACTCTTGGTGGCTCTGAAAGTAAAATTGCTTTAGGAACAATTTTGTCCATCAAAGCATCTAATGAGGTTGCACCCACAGTATCTAACATGGTTTTTATTTGTTGTTCTGATGAACCAATGTGGCGTGAAATAAATTCTGAACGGTTTTCTAATTGACTCAGTGACATCGACATATCTGTGTTCCCATCCTTTGTCTGCTATGCATAAGTTGTAGGGCGGTTATTACGGAACTTGCGAGGTAACGACTTGTTGCTTGCTAATTATATTTTTCAACTCTCTAAATAGTTCATCTTGTGACTAGGCGGCAAGCGGAGACAATCTTGGGGGGCATACACTAGTATGTGACCCGAGTTGTCAAGTGCAGCCAACACCCACAAAACAAACGTATTAATAAACCCTATAAATAATTCATCTTATAACTCATACTGAAAGTATTTATTCTAAATAGTTTGCGTTGTGGCTAGGCGGCAAGCGGAGACAATCTTGGGGAGCATACACTAGTATGTGACCCGAGTTGTCAAGTGCAGCCAACACCCACAAAACAAACGTATTAATAAACCCTATAAATAATTCATCTTATAACTCATACTGAAAGTATTTATTCTAAATAGTTTGCGTTGTGGCTAGGCGGCAAGCGGAGACAATCTTGGGGAGCATACACTAGTATGTGACCCGAGTTGTCGAGTGCAGCCAACACCGCCACAACACAAAATATGACGAATAAATTATTCTTCGACTTCAATCATTGAGATATAACCCGCCGCATCAATTAAGTCCGCCAGCTCAGAGGTATCCGACGCTTTAATTCGGAAAATCCAACCTTCTTGATAAGGCTGTTCATTTACTAGTTCAGGTGAATCATTCAGGTCGCTATTAACTGCAACAATTTCACCGCTCAAAGGTGCGTAGATATCAGATGCCGCTTTTACGGATTCCACAACAGCACAGTCATCACCTGCGCTAACCACGCTACCAACCTCAGGTAAATCAACAAACACCATATCACCCAGAGTTTCTTGCGCATGCTCAGTAATACCAACGGTATACTCACCGTTACCTTCATCACGCAGCCACTCATGTTCACGGGTATACAATAATTCTTTAGGTGTATTGCTCATTATTTGCCTCTCAATTTTAAAATTTGTTTATCGGGTTACCCCAAATTACACTAAGCAGTTACCTTCGCGGACAAAGCCCGGTTTAACCACTTCAACTGGCATTTCTCGATGTCGAATTTCAACAATCGCTTTGTCTTGAATTCCGTTAGGGACACGCGCCAACGCAATACTAAATCCGAGAGTTGGAGAGAAAGAACCACTCGTGATTACCCCCTCTTGTAATTTACCCAATTCATCAGTAAAGCGGACCACTTGCCCTGCTCGCAGTATACCTTTTTCACGCATCACAATACCGACGAGTTTTTCAGTTCCTTGTTCGCGTAATTGTTCTAATGCCTCACGCCCAATAAATTGGCGGTCTTCCGGTTTCCAAGCAACCGTCCACCCCATATTCGCGGCTAGAGGGGAAATACTTTCATCCATATCTTGGCCATAGAGATTCATACCTGCTTCTAAACGCAATGTATCACGTGCGCCAAGGCCAGCAGGATGGACACCCGCTTTTAATAACTTATGCCAAAAACCAACAACTTGATTTTTCGGCATCGCAATTTCATAACCTTTTTCACCGGTATACCCTGTCGTGGCGATAAATAAATCCCCTGTTTGGACACCATAGAAAGGTTTCATGCCAGCAATGGCTTTATTTTGCTCATCACTGAGCAAGGAGTGTACTTTTTGCTGAGCTTGAGGGCCTTGAACTGCCAATAAGGCTAAATCATCCCGTACACGAATTTCGACAGCATAACCCGCTGCGTGCTGCTCAATCCATGCGATGTCTTTATCCCTTGTCCCAGAGTTAACCACCAAACGATAGAAACCCTCTTCCAAATAATAAACAATCAGGTCATCAATAACCCCACCGGATGCATTTAACATACCCGTGTACAAGGCTTTACCTTTCTCTGTAAGTTTATTGATATCGTTAGCGAGTAGATAACGAAGAAAGTCACGACAACCTTCACCATGTAAATCGACAATAGTCATATGGGAAACATCAAACATCCCTGCATCGGTTCTGACGAAATTATGTTCATTGATTTGAGAACCATAATGCAACGGCATCATCCAGCCATGAAAATCCACCATCTTTGCGCCGCAGGCTATATGCTCTTCATATAGTGTTGTTTGCTTTACCATGAATACCCTCTTTACATTATTTATATGACAGGGTGATTGCGTGGTTAAGAATACCTATTATCGATTAATCAATTGGCATTACTAACCTGACGCAAACGATAACATTTTTAAAAACCTACCATTGTTCGCGGCTAGATTCTATAAAAAAAAATAGGGCTACTGCTCCACTGTATTACTGATTACATCCTACTTTTACCAGTGCTTTTTGTTAAATAATTGAGAATGATCACTCAAAATGCTTACAATCAAGGCAGGATAGATTAAAAAGCAACCAGATTATATTCTTTATGAATAAAATTGGAGAGCAAAACCCAACGAGCAAAATAAGTAAAACTAATGCGAAATGTAGCTGCAATTAGTTTTTTTCAGTCATACTGTGAAAATAATACTGCGCCCAAATAGCAAATTAAACGAAAGACCATGGCAGGATCAGGGATTAAACAATACGAGTTATTTCTGGCAACAGAATATGTATTAACAGACTTGGAATTTAATATGACAAGATAAAGGTATAACTGGCGCTATACCTTTACTGAACAAGAAATTAGAGCGACTCTTCTAATGATAGTTTTTCCAACCATTTAGGCATATCAGATAACCCCATAGCATGGTTCAATAACTGGGGTTTAACACCCGGCAAACTATCAGCCAAAACTAAACCAATATCACGCAGCAGTTTCTTCGCAGGGTTATTCCCCTCAAATAGCTCTCGGAAACCTTGCATCCCCGCTAGCATCAATGCAGCACTGTGTTTTCGACTACGCTCATAATCACGCAAGTAGAGATATTGGCCAAAGTCTTTACCCTCCCGATGTAAGCGTTTAATTTCACCAATTAACATCGCCACATCCATAAAACCAAGGTTAACGCCTTGACCAGCCAATGGGTGGATAGTATGTGCCGCATCACCTAATAAAGCTAAGCGTTGAGCGGCAAATTGCCTAGCATAACGCCCTATTAATGGTATTGTTAGCCTGTCACTTTCTAATTGGCAAAGACCAAGACGTAAATCAAACGCCACTGCGAGCTCTTTATCAAAACTTGCCTTATCTAACGTTTGTCGCCTTGCAGCCTCCGTTGCCCCTTGTGACCAAACAATAGAACAAAGGTGTGGGTCACTTAAAGGTAAAAACGCTAAAATGCCTTCACCATTAAAAGCTTGCCTTGCGATCCCCTCATGGGGTTTTTCGGTTCTGATCGTTGCAACAAGCGCAGTATGCTCGTAATCCCAAAAAGTCAGCGGGATATCAGCATGGCTACGTAACCATGAGTTTGCCCCATCAGCCCCAACTATTAGCCTTGCCGTCAGCATGTTTTCATCTTCTAATGTGATAAAAACATCATTTTCCCCCCAAGCCACTTTTTTTATCGCTGCAGGCGCTAATAACGTTACATCCCTTAGTTGAGACGCTTTATGCCATAAAGCATCTCGCACCACATTATTCTCAATAATATGACCTAAATGGGTCAAATTTTGTTCGTTAGCAGAAAATGTAATACGGCCAAAGCTGTCGTTATCCCAGACTTCCATACCACCGTAAGCTGAGGCTCGCATTTCTTTAATAGCTGACCAAACACCTAAGTGAGTAAGTAATTTCTCACTCGCTGCATTAATTGCCGACACTCTTAATGCGTAAGGTTCTGCCGCTGAAAATGTGCATTTAGGGGGGGTATTTTCAACCACAGCGATACGTAGGCCACTGCCTTCTAAACCACAAGCCAGCGCAAGTCCAGCCATACCCCCGCCAGCGATAACCACATCAAATGATTGCATGTTATTAATTTCCTCTCTATTTCGTGGTTATTGGTGTGTAACCCAACCCAATGTTTGGCGCGCCAAAACATCGCGAGCGGGTGGCAACATTTCCATTGCCATTAAGCCTAAATTACGGCCAACAATCAGTGGTAAGCAACGGTTAGCAAATATGCGTACTAACCCATCGGTCATTGTGACGGTTTTGTCCCTATCGAGAGCCCGTATTTGTTGGTACTGACTTAACAACGAATAGCTGCCGATATCTTGATTATCAGCATGTGCATTCACCACCGTTTGAGCTAATTGCATAACATCACGGAGCCCTAAGTTAAAGCCTTGCCCTGCAATAGGGTGTAATGTTTGTGCTGCATTACCAACCAGTACCACTCGGTGGCTGACCGGTGTCAGTGCCTTGCGTAATACTAATGGGTAGCAATGACGCTTACCGGCCATCACAACCTCACCTAAACGCCAACCAAATGCTTGTTGTAGCCTGTGAATGAATGTTGCATCATCCCATGCATTAATGGCATCAGCTTGTTCTTGATGGTGGCACCAAACCAAAGAGCTACGCCCTTGTGACATAGGTAATAGTGCAAGGGGGCCAAATTCAGTAAAGCGTTCAAAGGCTTGGCCTTTTGGGTCAACCGCCGTTTTCACATTAGCGATGATGGCTACTTGCCCATAATCATCTTGTTGCCATTGTATGTTACATGCTTTACCAATCGCAGAATGGCTACCATCAGCGGCAACCAATAATTGACCAGTTACTGTATCACCATTGTCCAAAGTCACGCTAACAGAGCCTTGTTCACGATGAACACTTTCGACTTTGGCGGGGCAGTATAATGTCACCCCCGGCGCTTTACGCAGAAGGGAGAATAAACGGGTTCCAGCCTCATGTAACTCAATCACATTACCCAATGCGGCAATATGATAATCTTTTGCGGCAATATTGACAAAACCCGCATGCCCTCTATCAGAAACATGAACGTGATTAATCGGTGTCACACAATCTGAGAATGCAGGCCACACCCCTATTTTTGATAAATACTGGCAAGTACCATGTGCTAATGCAATGGCTCTAGCATCAAACCCTGGGTGCTTGCCTTCCGGTAAAGCGGCCTCGATGAGTGAAACCGATAACTTTCCTTGGCTAAGGGAAGAAATAGCGAGTGCTAACGTCGCGCCCGCCATTCCGCCCCCCACGATAATCACATTCATGCGTTATTTCTTACCTTTATTAATAACTCTTTTTAAACCAAACGCTGTTTTGCTTGCAACATTAAAGCTTCTATTTCATCTGGGTCTTTCACGACCAGATCTGTCAGATTTTCGTTGCCCTCTGCAGTGATCACAATATCGTCTTCAATACGTATGCCGATACCACGGTATTGAGGAGGCACATCAGCATCTGGTGCAATATATAAACCAGGCTCGACGGTTAATACCATCCCAGGCTCAAGTATACGGTCTCTATCGGTCCCATAAAAACCGACATCATGCACATCTAGCCCTAACCAATGACTTAAACCATGCATAAAGAAAGCTTGATATGCTTTGTTTTCGATCAATTGATCGACATCGCCTTGTAAAATACCTAAGGCCACTAAGCCTTCGGTTTTGATACGCACAATCTGGCGAGTAACCTCATGCATACTCGTTCCCGGGCGATACAATTCTAATGCGGTATTTAGAGCTTTCAGCACGATATCGTAGACTTCGCGCTGAGCTTGGCTAAATTTGCCATTAACAGGAAATGTACGCGTAATATCCCCCGCATATCCCTCAAACTCTGCCCCTGCATCAATTAATACCAGCTCACCATCCTTCATTTGGCATTCATTTTCGGTGTAATGCAAAATACACGCGTTTTCACCGCTTCCAACAATAGAATTATAAGAAGGGAAACGTGCACCATGACGGGTAAATTCGTGCTCTAACTCACCGCATAACTGGTATTCATACATATTTGGCCGACAAGTTTCCATTGCTCGGATATGTGCAAGGGCTGAAATCCGCCCTGCCTCGCGCATCGTATTAATTTCTGCTTCCGATTTAAATAAACGCATTTCATGCACAATCGGACGCCAATCCACCATAGTTTCTGGCGCACGCAGATTACGACGGCTTCCCTTACGTAAAACATCTAGTGCATCAAAAACGAGTTTATCTGCGTAAGCAAATTCACCTTGAGCATGGTAAACCACATCTAATCCGTTGAGTAACTGATACAACTGCTCTTCAACTTCGTTAAATGGTAAGGCTTTATCAATGCCTAGCTTTTCAGGAGCGGCCTCTTGACCAAGACGACGCCCAAACCAAATTTCAGCTGTTAAATCGCGGACCCGATTAAAAAGAACAGTATGGCTATGTTTTTCATCACTTTTAATTAAGACTAATATAGCTTCAGGCTCGCTAAAACCGGTCAGATAAAGGAAATCACTGTGCTGACGATAAGGGTATTCACAATCCGCATTGCGCTGTGCAGGCGGGGCAGAAAAAATAATTGCTGCACTACCTGACTGCATTTTTGCCAATAATGCGTTACGACGAGAAATAAATTCCTGTTTATTCATACCGTTTTTGCCTTATTATCTGAATTATGATGTTGCTAATATTATGCTAGCGAACAATACGCGCTGGCGACAATGACCCAAAGCTGGATAAACCAGCTCTAAGTTCCCCTATTTTAGTGATAAAACAGAGCTCATGTGTAAAACTGACGCGATTAGAATTAATGAAGGATAGGCTTATTATTCTCAACCGCTGTTGGGCCTTTATTTGGCTCAACTAATGCGATATAACATAGCTGTACCGCAACCCTGACGTACTCAACCACTTCTTCTAGCGCTTGCTCAAGCTCTTCTTGGTCTTCGTCTTCGTCATACCCAAGCATTCCGATATTACGTAAATCTGTAATAACTTCTGCAATCTCTTTTTTATCCGCCAGTTTGGGTTGAGCCACCCCAACGCCTAATAAAAAGTGATTAACCCAACCCGCTAATGCGTCTGCATGGTCAAAAATAGAGGCGTCTTCATCAGGGAATAGCATAGTAAATGCAAATTCACTGTCATCTAGCGACTCAAAAGTGGTGTCAAATAAATCACGTAGTGGCTGTGAAATTGTTTGAGGAAATGCTAAACCATCGTTAGCAAGGTCATGGACTAATGTTTGCCAGCTATGATCACGGCTACCACCACAAATTAACCCCGTTATTAGACCATGGATTTCAGCTGCGGTAAGTGCTATTGAGTGCTGTTGTAACAGTTTGTCCAGTGTTTCATAGTTTGGTAAAGATTTTTGTATAGACATCTGAATTCGTCATGTTAGCTTATGATTCGTGATATGCTACCATCAAGGATAGCCGCTAGACCAGTATGCTTTTGTCTTATCTATTAATTGCGCCAAATATGTTGTATTTATGGCGAACATTATTCAGTATGGAGGTAACATGTCCGCACAACCTGTCGACATTCAAATTTTTGGGCGCTCACTGCGAGTCAACTGCCCTGCAGAACAAAAGGAAGCCCTTCTTGAGTCGGCTAAAGAATTAGAACAGCGCTTGCAGAACCTAAAAGATAGAAGCGGTGTCACCAATATGGAACAACTTATTTTTATCGTAGCATTGAACGTCTGTCACGAATTAGCACAAGAAAAGACAAAAACGCGTGATTATGCTTATAATATGGAAGAAAAGATAAAAATGTTGCAACATACTATTGAACAAGCGTTGCATGATCAGGTAAAAATTACTGAGAGGCAAGTATTGCCCCTAGAGTAAATTCGCTTATTAATCAGACACTAGTAGAAAAAAATATCCAAAATTAAGGTTGCATTTTAAATCTAGTTTTGTACAATGAAATCACTGGGTAACGAAAGTACTCAAACCAAATTTCTCTGAGATGCGCGTGAGTGGGCGAGTCCCCTGAGCCGATATTTCTACCAAACAGAATGTGGTTATTGCGCTGGTGAGCATGCCTGATTCGTTCAGGAAGCCTAAAGGTTGCTAAACTGCGTTCACCTTGAACCAAGGGTTCAAGGGTTACAGCCTACAACGGCATCTTGGAGACCCTCTACTGTATTCCTATTTACCTTTAATAACACACACCAATAATACAACGTCGTATTGATTCAGACGATTTACTTTTCTACAATAATTTTCGCCTTGCGATATACTCTAAATAGTTAATTATTTCCTATTGCTGATAGAGTAGGTTTTCATATGCAAGATGCCCTTTCCACACAACGCCAGCAAGTACGCCAATCCATCCGTCAGGCTCGTCGTCAATTAACCACGAAACAACAACAGTTAGCCGCTCAACTGGTCATGAAGAATGCCTTGCAGCACCCAAAGATTAACTCAGCGAAATGCATCGCCCTATTTCTCTCGTTTGATGGTGAAATTGATACTAGGCCATTAATTAGTGCACTGTGGGAACAAGGCAAACAGGTTTACCTTCCTGTTTTACACCCTTTCAGCCGCCATCATTTACTTTTTCTTCGCTATCACACAAAAACACAGTTAGTCAAAAACCGCTTTAATATTGATGAACCCCCACTCAATGTACAAGATGTACTCCCTATAGAAAAACTGGATATCATGTTCATTCCCCTTGTGGCTTTTGATAGCCAAGGGCAGCGATTAGGAATGGGGGGTGGGTTTTATGATAGGACATTAGCTCATTGGCAACAAACCGGTTTTTACCCCATCGGCTTAGCCCATGATTGCCAGCAGGTCGAGGCACTTCCCGTAGCGCACTGGGATATTCCGTTACCTGAAATTATTACGCCACAAAAAATATGGCGCTGGTAATTAATACCTGCGCCATCATCATCAAGTAAAAGCAACCAATGCTAATTTAGAACAGCAAACGTGCTCGGATAGTGCCTGGCAGTGCTTTTAGCTTAGCTAAGGCATCATCTGTTTGACTTGGGCTCTGCGTTAACACATCGATCACCACATAGCCAACATTACCAGCTGTACGTAAATACTGCCCAACTACGTTGATATTATTCTCCGTAAATACTTGGTTAATGCTATTAAGAATACCTGGGCGGTTTTCATGAATATGCAAGAAACGGTTAGTATCCTCGGTATGTACTGGCAGTGAAACCTCAGGGAAGTTAACAGCAGATAACGTTGAACCATTGTCTGAGTATTTTGCTAATTTACTTGCAACTTCTAACCCGATGTTTTCCTGAGCCTCTTCAGTCGAGCCACCAATGTGCGGTGTTAAAATCACATTGTCGAATTTAATTAATTCAGAGATAAACGGGTCGTTCGGGTCATTATTCGCCGCTGGCTCTGTTGGGAATACGTCAACGGCAGCACCTGATAAATGCTTGCTTTCCAGCGCAGCTGCCAATGCTGGGATATCCACCACTGTACCTCGAGAAGCATTAATAAAAATAGAACCCGGCTTCATACGGTCAAACTGCTCTTTAGCAAACATATTTTTGGTGCTTGCTGTTTCAGGTACATGTAAGCTCACGACATCACTCATATTAAGCAGTTCAGTTAAAGAACGGACCTGAGTTGCATTACCTAATGGCAATTTGTTTTCTATATCATAGAAGAAAACATTCATACCGATCCCTTCAGCTAAGATCCCCAACTGAGTACCAATATGACCATATCCAACAATCCCTAAACGCTTACCACGAGCTTCAAAGCAGCCTTTAGCTTGTTTTTCCCATATCCCACGGTGTGCTTGCATATTCGCTTCGGGAATACGGCGTAATAACAGTAATAGTTGACCTAACACCATTTCTGCAACGGAACGAGTATTGGAAAATGGCGCATTAAATACTGGAATACCGCGTTTTGCCGCAGCATCTAAATCAACTTGGTTAGTCCCGATACAAAAACAGCCGACTGCAACTAATTTCTCTGCTGCCGCAAAAACCTCTTCAGTAAGGTGAGTACGGGAACGGATACCAACAAAACGTGCATCTTTAATCGCTTTTTTTAATTCTTCGTCGGATAACGCGCTTTTGTGGTATTCAATATTGGTGTAACCTGCTGCTTTTAGGTTCTCAACCGCACTTTGATGCACACCTTCTAGCAGTAAAAATTTTATTTTGTCTTTTTGCAAAGATACCTTGACCATTTCCCCTACCCTATCGTGAACGTACTAATAATTTATAACCGATGAATTTGCATGTTTGCTTCGCATTCTTCAAAGCACCTGTAAAAATCGACATCCACCCACCTTGAAGTATGCAGCTATAC
>NZ_JBIXLP010000095.1:0-72098 GCF_053543535.1 Providencia sp. AGC89 | reverse complement strand
GTGTGTAAGCATAGTGATATGTTGAGCTAACCAATACTAATGAACCGTGAGGCTTAACCTGACAACACCGAAGGTGTTTTAGAGATTGAGAGATGAGGTTGATTCAATGAGCGTGAGAAGCCGAGAGGCGAGGGACACAGCAGCTTGTTCAAGATTGCAGTTCTGGTTTAGTGACGAAATGTACTAAACGGGAACAAACCGAATTTGTCTGGCGGCAATAGCGCGGTGGTCCCACCTGACCCCATGCCGAACTCAGCAGTGAAACGCCGTAGCGCCGATGGTAGTGTGGGGTCTCCCCATGTGAGAGTAGGGAACTGCCAGACATTAAATTAGTGAGAAAGCCACCCAATGGGTGGCTTTTTTGCGTTTGGGGAAACCGAAATCACGCAATTTAGGGAGAGAGGCCTACATCGTGTGTTTATCGTTAAAGGTGATAAGGTAATCAGTAGTCCACTGAGGGATTGAGCTAGTAGGCGGTATAGCCTGATTGCGATAAGTATTATTGTTTAGTCCTGAGTTGCCCCCTCGCAATAGCACAAACTACAAATTTGATAAGATAAGATGCGCCTGATTTGATATACTGGTAGGCGATATCTTATCAAGCTGTAATAGGGTATTGATTATTTCATTGCAATGTAGGGATATGAGACGTGGCGAAAAGAACTTATTCTGTTCGATATATTGCAGGTGAACCTGCAAAACGTATTCAACCTACACCTGTACATATGTTAGGGGAATCCCTTCCAATTGGTATGCCGTTATTTGCTGCTGGGGAAACCTTAGATGTCGTTACTTGGAACATATATAAACAGCAGCGTCCAAATTGGAAAATAATGCTACGTGAGTTAGTGGTCGATAGAAAACTAATCTTACTGCAAGAAGCTCAAATGTCCCCAGAGTTAATTTCTTTTGCTGCTTCACATCAATTGATCGCTGACCAAGTCCCTGCTTTACCTTTTTCTCCTCATCCTGCGGGTGTAATGACATTGGCAACATCACATCCAATTTATTGCTGCCCATTGAGGGAGAAAGAGCCTTTATTACGTTTAGCAAAATCAGCTTTGATTACGGTTTATCCATTACCGAATGGTAAGCAATTGATGGTAGCGAATGTGCACGCAATTAATTTTAGTTTTGGGGTAGATGTCTACACTAAGCAACTAAATAAGCTTGGAACGCATATTAGTAAGCATATGGGGCCGGTACTCCTTGCTGGTGATTTTAACGCATGGAGTCGTCAGCGAATTAATGCACTAAAACGCTTTATTCGTTCTGTTGGCTTAAAAGAAGTTACCTATAATTTAGATTTACGGACAAAAGCTTTTGGTCGGCCATTAGATTTTATGTTTTATAGAGGTTTGAAGCTTAAAGAAAGTCGAGTGTTACAAACAGATGCTTCTGACCATAATCCAATCATCACTCAATTTGATTTGCTTAAGTAAGATCTTTTTAAGAGTTTCCCACCTTATTTATCTCTGAAACTATTGTAGATTTTATTATCAACTATAGCTGGAGATAGTTCATTGAAGCGATTATTACCTATAGCCTTATTATTTTGTGCATACCATGTTATGGGAAAAAATAATATCGAGCTAGCGAAACAAGCAGAACTACTACCCCGTTTGGTTATTTATGATCCGGCTTATCGTCAGATTGAATATCCTAATGGTGATGTCCCTGAAAATTATGGGGTGTGTTCTGATGTGATTATCCGTAGTTATCGGAAGATCGGAATTGATTTACAAAAATTATTACATGAAGATATTAAAACTAATTTTAATCAATATCCAAGTCAGCGTATTTGGGGTTTACGCAAGCCAGATAGAAATATTGATCATCGACGAGTGCCTAATTTAGAACGTTTTTTTACACGAAAAGCTACTGTAAAACAAATTACCAATAATGGGCAAGATTACTTTCCAGGTGATATTATTTCGTGGCGTTTAGATGATGGTCGACCGCATATTGGAATTGTGACCACTATTAAGCTACCTGATAGCCAACGGTATTTGGTAATGCATAACATTGGTTATGGGCAAGTGGCAGAAGACGTGTTATTTAAGTGGAAGATTGTAGGGCACTACTCGTATTAGCATCTTTTTATCAAATGGTTAGTGACACTGATGACTGTTTATTTAAATAAACAGTCAATTAATAACATTTGAATTTATCGGATAAAATTATTTAATATATGAAAGTAATTAGTTTTTCTTGTTGTTTTTTAAATTATATGCAATTTATTGTATAAGTTATTATTGGAATTAAACTATATTTATTAAGTGTAAAGCACGGTGATAAGCGATTTATTTGTCGAGTTGTTTTATTTCTTAAGGATTAAATGCCATGAAAAATATAGTTATTGTGGGTGGTGGTACAGGTGGTACCATGCTAGCTAATATTTTAGCTAGAAAACTTAATAAAGAAATTTTTTCGAAAAAAATAAAAATAACCTTAATAACAGATAACCCTATACACTATTATAAGCCGGCATTTATGTATGTGGCTTTCAATATGTTTTTTAAAGATGAGTTAAGTCGTCCAGAGCGTGAATTATTGAGGCCTGAAATTGAATTAGTTATTGATAAAGTAGATTCATTTAATTTTAAAGATAAAGAATTATATTCGATAAATAATAAAAAATACCATTATGATTATTTAGTGGTTGCGACAGGTTGTGTACCTAAACCTGAACGAATTGAAGGGCTAAAAGATATTGGTAATCACTTTTATGCCTATGATGCTTCTCGTAAATTAGCAGACCAACTTAGTAAAATTGAAAAAGGTCGTATTTTTATTACAGTTTCTTTTCCTGAAACGCCGAATGTACCTCACCAGTGTGGTATTGCTCCTATGGAGACAACACTGATGATTGATGAGTTCTTACGTAAACGCCGGGTTAGGGATAATATTGAAATAGTTTATACCTACCCAACCGTGTCACAATTATTACGTAACTGTTTATTTATGCAGCAGCCTGTTTGTGAAGTTATTCCAGAAATATTTACTATTAAAAATATTCAAGCACAGAGGGGATTTACATTAAATAAAGTCGATCCCGATAAAAAAATTGCATACTCAAAAGAAGGGGATGAACAGCCTTTTGATTTATTGATTAGTACGCCGCCAATCACCGCAGTAGAAGCAGTAATTAATACAGGATTAAGTGAACACAATAATGGTGAGGGATGGTTACCTACAGACCATGAAACTATGCAAGTATATGGTATAGACGGTGTTTATGTTATAGGGGATACCGTTGATTTACCGATTAGTAAAGCAGGAGGCAGTTGCCATAACCAAGCTGCAATTATTGCAGATAACATTTGTGGTGAATTAATTTATGGTTATCCGGCGGCTATATATGATGGACGAGTTCAGGCAGTTGCTCAAATGGGGTTAACAGCAGGAATGCCTTTGCAATATGATTATAAACACGATGTTATTCCGACTCCTCCAACTAAATTAGGAGGGTTACTGAGAAATGGCTTCAATAGGGGTATCTATTGGGCAGCTATTCGTGGCTTAGTTTAATGAGGAATTTAAAATGTCGAATAATGAAACTCAAAGTAAGCTTGTTGAGCTACTTAGCTCAGAATCAGGTAATCATCTTGCTGAAAAATTAGCACCATTATTACAATTAAATCGCTTAGATAATATTGTTGATTTACTGTCATTAGTTTCTGACCTTATTGATATCTTAGATAACAGTACAGTAGAAAGATTGTCAAATTCATTTGAAGATACTTTGGTTCCTGTATGGGAATTAGGTACAGCATATAACATGGCTAAAATGGAAGGTGTATATGATAGTAAAAACCCAAATTTTCGTTCAGTGTATGCTTTATTAAAAGATCCTGACACATTACGTGGAATTAGTACGGTTTTACGGACTTTGCAAATTGTCGGATCTCGATTATCTCAATCCCAAGGAGGGTGATTTTTAGGAGGTGGTATGAGTTTAGATATAAAAAGTTCTTTTGATACACGGGCAATTCATAGCCATTATGATGCAAACCAACATTTAGGTTCATTAGCAGCACCCATTTATCAAACATCAACTTATGTATTTAAAAGTGTGGAAGAGGGAGGTGCCTATTTTAGTGGTGAAAAAGAGGGGTATATTTATACTCGGATTAATAACCCGACGCTAACTTTACTAGAAAATAGGATCGCTTCTCTTGAGGAGGCAGAGGCTGCTGTTGTGTTCTCTTCAGGTATGGGGGCGATTACAGCGACTTTTTGGACATTGTTAAACCCTGGTGATGAACTACTAGTGGACTTAACCGTTTACGGTTGTACCTATGCTTTTTTTCATCATGGATTAGCTCGATTTGGTGTAAAAGTGCGTCATATTGATATGAGCGATCCAAATAATGTGGCTAAAGCGATCACTGATAAAACTCGGATAATATTTTTCGAATCACCGGCTAACCCAAATATGCGCTTAGTTGATATTGCAGCCGTGAGTGAAATTGCTCATCGAAAAAAAGTATTGGTGGCTGTCGATAATACATACTGTACGCCTTATATCCAAAAGCCAATTACACTTGGTGCTGATATTGTTATTCATTCTTTGACTAAATATATGAATGGTCATGGGGATGCAATGGGTGGGGCAATAGCGACTTCCGCAGAGTATGCGAAACAAGTAAGGTTAGTTGGATTGAAAGACATGACGGGGGCATGCTTATCTCCTCATGATGCGAATTTAATTCTTAGAGGGGTGAAAACGCTACCTGTTCGCATGGAACGGATTGTTCAAAATACGCATAAAATTGCTGAATATTTGCAGTCTCATCCGCAGATAAAGTCAATAATGTATCCAGGATTACCGAACTTTGAACAATACCAATTAGCTCAAAGACAAATGAAGTTAGCTGGGGGGATTATTGCCTGCGAGTTAAAAGGCGGAATCGAAGCCGGCAAACTGTTTTTGAACCGCCTCAAGCTATTTTCAAGAGCGGTGAGTTTGGGAGATTGTGAGTCATTAGCTCAACACCCTGCTAGCATGACCCACTCGACCTATACTCGAGAAGAAAGGTTGAAATATGGTATTAGCGATGGGTTGATTCGGCTTTCTATTGGTTTAGAAAACGTGGATGAGTTAATAGACGATATTCGTCAAGCTATTGAGCCATAATAAAAAATAGCCCTATATGGAATAAATATAGGGCTATTATATTTTTAGGTTAGCGCTTTTGGTAAGAACGCATAATAAAGAAAGCAATACTGAGTAAAGCAACCCAAACAAAGCCGACGATTAATGCGACCTGAGTATCTTTAAAGAAGCCTAGCAATGCGATAACAAACACCATGAATGCAATAGTGAGAGCAGGGCCTACAGGCCAGAACGGTACTGGAAATTTTAGTTGTTTTACTTCTTCTTGGCTCATTTTTCGGCGCATAGCAACATGAGATAGTAAGATCATGAGCCATACCCAGACGGTCGCGAAGGTTGCAATAGATGCAATAATCACGAAGATTTTTTCTGGTAATAGGTAGTTAAGGTAAACGCCCAATAACATTACGACAGACATAACCAGTACAGTTACCCATGGAACACCACTTTTTGTTAGTTTGGTAAAGACTTTTGGCGCTTGCCCATCTTGAGCCATGCCGTACATCATGCGGCCAGCACCAAAAATATCACTGTTAATCGCAGAAATTGCGGCGGTGATAACGACAATATTCAAGATATTGGCTGCTGATTGAATACCTAAGCTATCGAAAATTTGTACAAATGGACTACCGTTTTGGCCGATTTGATTCCATGGGTAAATACACATCAGGATAAATAGTGTTAAACCATAAAATAGTAATATGCGAATAGGTACAGCATTGATGGCTTTAGGAATGGTTTTTTCTGGATTCTGGGCTTCACTTGCGGTAATACCAATGACTTCAATACCGCCAAACGCAAACATGACGATAGCTAAAGAGGCGATGACCCCCTCAATGCCGTTTGGCATGAAACCACCGTGTTCCCACAGATTTTGTAGCCCAACTTCGTGGTTGGTTTCTTGACCAAAACCATAGAACATTAAGAATGCACCACCAACTATCATACCAATGATGGCACTGACTTTTATGATAGAAAGCCAGAATTCCATTTCGCCAAAGATTTTGACATGACATAAATTGAGCGCACTAATAAATAGTACGATACTTAATACCCATACCCACTGGTCGACATGTGGGAACCAGAACCCCATGTACATCCCGAAGGCGGTAATATCAGCTAAGCAGACAACCAGCATTTCAAATACATAGTTCCAGCCAGTGAGAAAGCCAGCTAGAGGGCCCATATAATGACTTGCATAGTGAGAGAAAGAGCCTGGGACGGGGTTATGCACCGCCATTTCACCGAGGGCACGCATTACCATAAACACGGCTGCACCGCCTAACATATAGGCAAGTAATACTGCAGGCCCAGCAGCCTGAATGGCTGATGCTGAACCGTAAAACAGCCCTGTACCAATCGCTGAGCCTAAGGCCATAAAGCGAATGTGCCGAACACTCAGCCCCTTTCTGAGTTGATTTTGTTCACTACTTTGCATGTCTTTTCCTGTCATTGACTTTGTTTTAATATATTGTACCGAATATAGTTTCGGTTTCGTTGATTTAATTGATGTACTTTCCTGAACGCAAGGTGATTACATTATCACAAAGTGCATTGCCCGTGAGATAGATATCTGCAATATAATATGCGCTAAATGGATTATTCTAGGAGCAGTATGAAGTACCCAATTAATGAAATCTTCCAAACAATACAGGGGGAAGGTGTTTTCACTGGTGTCCCAGCAGTATTTATTCGTTTGCAGGGCTGCCCTGTTGGTTGCAGTTGGTGTGACACTAAACAAACTTGGGATAAGGAACCTGCAAAAGAAACCACTTTGGGCGATATTGCATTGAAAACACAAGATAGTGATTGGTGGGCGATGTCTGATGCGGATGGGTTGGTCCAATTGATGCAAAAAAGTGGTTTTACCGCGAAACATATTGTGATCACGGGCGGAGAACCTTGTATTTATGATTTAACATCATTGACCGAGGCTTTGGAGAAGCAAGGGTATCAATGCCAAATTGAAACGAGTGGGACTTACCCAGTTCAATGCACAGAAGAGACTTGGGTGACGGTATCACCAAAAGTAGGTATGAAAGGCGGATTGAAAGTACTTAGCCAAGCGGTGGATAGGGCTAATGAAATTAAGCACCCAGTTGCGCGAGAAAAAGATATTGAAGCGCTTGAAAGAATTTTAGCATTACGTACTGTGGATGCTCCACCTATCGTTGCATTACAACCGATTAGCCAAAAGGCGACAGCAACGAAATTGTGTATTGACACTTGTATACAGCGTAATTGGCGTTTATCGATTCAAACGCATAAGTATTTGGATATTCAATAATAAAAAAATAACGATGACTTTGCATCGACCCCCAATAGTTGAAAAACAATCATTGGGGGCTTTAACATTATCTAAATGGTTGGTTTAACGGCACTTCAGGATCGGGCTCGTGAGTAATACGGTTACGTAAGTCACGACGAATAATCTCAATAGACCAAAACCAAATTAAGTGGCCAAATATTTCTGAAACATTCTCGTACCATGGGAGGTCGAAAAGTGGAGGGGTGAGCCCCATAAGAGGGAATGAAATCATATGGACAAATAATTGCGCCAGTGCACCCGCTAATAACCCTTGCCATAGCTTAATTTTAGGGAATATTTCAGCAACAATGCAATATCCGACAGCAAACACGATAGAAAATAGGATGTGAGTAACACCCACTGAATTAAACACGTGCCCTGCAAAGGTATAAACCGCAGAATTAGGGTCTGCAATTCCTAACCAATCTCTTAAGAAAATATAAGGTGGATTTAGAAAATTACGTGAGCAGTCAATTTGTTCTGCTGCGCGGATCAGAGTTTCAGGCGAGCAAGCCGCGTTGAACATATCTGTTGGGCTTCTTGGCGGTAATGGAACTTCAGCGCCCCATTTGACAAACGATGAGACAATACCTGCGATTAAACCGATAAATGCTGCTAATCCATAACGTCTTCTGGATTTGGGTGTTTGTTGAAA
The DNA here is from genome assembly GCF_053543535.1 of Providencia sp. AGC89. Taxonomy (NCBI): domain Bacteria; kingdom Pseudomonadati; phylum Pseudomonadota; class Gammaproteobacteria; order Enterobacterales; family Morganellaceae; genus Providencia; species Providencia sp. AGC89. The sequence continues at coordinate 64,016 of NZ_JBIXLP010000095.1, read as the reverse complement.
TAGATTCATTTTCCCTGCCTTATTAAAAGTAAATAATGGTAAATAATAGATCAGGTTATAATTTGATGCACTATGTCAAATTAAAGTTTTTATGTTCTTTATGCCAGAAAACTTAAAATAGCCGTCAATGGCCTCTTTTTATTTATATTGTTGCAAAAATGTAAACTTTTCAGTGACTTCATTTTTGCGAAGATAGAAAATGCCCGTGGTTGCTTCACTTCTTGCTTATACTTTAGCGGCAACTCTTCTTACCTTAATCTTAGGTCTTGATACCAGATTAACCACTGCCACTTGATAGCGGTTGGAAAGCTTTTCATATGGTGTGTTAGGGAGTGCTTTATCTGAGGGGGGATTATTATTTACTGCATAATTAGCGATAAGTCGAAGAGAAGGATATAGAGATTTTTGCCCCTCATTTATTTTCAAAACCGATTAGGCTTGCCACTAAACCAGCAGCCTGAGGGGCTTGTATCCCTATATAAATGAATTTTATTTTTACCCAGCTATCAAAATAGTTACGGGAAATACTATTACCTTTTTAGAACTTATATTTTTAAGCCTGCCCGCGATAAACGCAGCCTGCATTGCAAGTTTCTTTAACGGTGACTGCACTTAATAAAGGTAAATGTGGTTTAGTTTGTTGCCAAATCCATTGTGCTAATACTTCACTTGTTGGGTTTTCTAGCCCTTTGATCTCATTTAAATAATGATGGTCTAGTTGTTCCCAAATAGGCTTAAATACCGCTTTCACATCAGCAAAATCAATAATCCAACCACTCTGTTTATCAACTTCCCCAGTAATTTCTAAACGCACCATGAAAGAATGCCCATGCAGACGACCACACTTATGACCAGCGGGGACATGGGGAAGTTTGTGTGCAGCTTCGAACGTAAAATCCTTATAGATTGTTGTGCTCATATATCATTCCTTATTGTTAATAAACAGCGCATTGTACTGTATTTTTAGCTAAAAATGTCTTTATTTGCCAAATTATTACTAACCGCTTTTATGGATATGATCCATCTGCTAATTGCTTTAGGCTTTTTAGTTATTATTTATGGCTATAGTTTCTTATCCCGCTATTGATGGTTGTTATAACCTAATCGCATACCCTACTTATTCTAAGTACAGCGGTATTTTTTGCTTTACTAGTTTAATTATTTAGGTAAATGAGCGAACAGTCTGTTGTGGGTATTTTCTGGGTGAGTGACATAGCATTGTTTTTTAAAATTCAAAAATGAACTACGCTGGGGTTACAGGATAATGACAAAAAAACAGCCGCCATTAGCGGCGCTGCCAATATCTGTTGAGCAATTAACACGTTTGCAGACAGTTGTTGATGATTTTTCATCACATCAACTCGCTTGGCTTTCCGGTTATTTATGGGGGATGGTAAATCAAAATGCCCCTGTTGACATGTCAACGAGTGCGCCAGTCGCTGCGCAGGAAACCGTTACGATTATTTCAGCCTCACAAACGGGTAATGCACGCCGCCTATCAGAGCAACTCAGAGAACGTTTAATTAGCGAAAAAATTAACGTGAATCTAGTGAATGCGGGTGACTATAAGTTTAAGCAAATAAACCAAGAGAAAGTGCTGGTTGTTGTGGCATCAACCCAAGGGGAAGGGGAGCCAGCAGAAGAAGCTGTCGCATTATATAAATACCTTTATTCGAAAAAAGCACCGAATTTGGCACAAACCAGTTATGCCGTTTTTGCTTTAGGCGATTCATCGTATGAAAAATTTTGCCAAGCGGGCAAAGACTTTGATTCCCAATTGGCATTATTAGGCGCAACGTCATTGATTGAGAGAGTCGATGCAGATGTCGAATATCAATCCATTGCAGATGAATGGGTTGAAAACCTCGCTCAAATCTTAAAGGCACGAGTTCCGGCACAAACTGATAGTCAATTATTAACAGCTCAAGCGGGAAGTGTGAATGAAATTCACTCATCGCCTTATACCAAAACAGCACCTTTAACCGCCACGTTACTCAGTAATCAAAAAATTACAGGGCGGGATTCACAAAAAGATGTTCGTCATATTGAAATTGATTTAGGTGACTCTGGTTTACGTTATCTACCGGGGGATTCACTGGGGGTGTGGTTTGATAATGACCCCGCATTAGTTGATGAGCTGGTGGCTTTACTTTGGTTACAAGGGGATGAAGAGGTCTTTATTGGCTCGCAGCGGCACTCTTTACGTGATGCACTGATTTATCAATTAGAACTGACACAAAATACTCATGTAATTGTCGAGAAATATGCACAACTATCTAAAGATGATGAGTTGCTGTCATTAATTAGCGATAAACAGGCTATTTTGCAATACGCGCAAACGACGCCGATCGTTGATATGGTGCGCCAAGCCGCAGCGCAGCCAAGTGCTCAAGAATTTGTTGATTTACTACGCCCACTAACGCCTCGATTGTACTCAATTTCCTCATCTCAAGCGGAATCAGAAGACGAAGTACATGCTACCGTTGGTGTTGTTCGTTATGACATCGATGGGCGTCCTCGCACTGGTGGGGCGTCGGGTTTTTTAGCAGATAGACTCAAAGAAGGGGATGAACTGCGCATTTTCATTGAGCACAATGATAACTTCCGCCTACCTGCTGACCCAACAACACCTGTGATTATGATTGGTCCTGGGACAGGCATCGCCCCATTCCGCGCTTTTTTACAGCAACGGGATAACGACGGTGCAACAGGTAAAAACTGGTTGTTTTTTGGTAACCCTCACTTTGTTGATGACTTTCTCTATCAAGTTGAATGGCAGCGTTATGTTAAAGACGGTTTATTAACCCAAATTTCATTAGCTTGGTCGCGAGATCAGAAAGAAAAAGTTTACGTGCAGGACAAACTTCGTGAACAAGGCGAAGCTGTTTGGCAATGGTTACAAGAAGGTGCACACCTGTATGTCTGCGGTGATGCAAATCGTATGGCAAAAGATGTAGAGCAGGCATTATTGGATATCATCGGTCAATACGGCAACATGGATAGTGAGGAGGCCGATGAATTTTTAAGTGAGCTGCGCGTAATGCGCCGTTATCAGAGGGATGTTTATTAATGAGCAATGAACAACAACAAAAACCCTTAATCGTCGAAGGCAAACTTGCTGACAGCGAACGCATGAAGCAAGACAGTAACTATTTGCGCGGTACCATTAAGGAAGATTTGAAAAACGGCTTAACTGGTGGTTTTAATGGGGACAACTTTTTATTGATCCGTTTCCATGGCATGTACCAACAAGATGACCGTGATATTCGAGCAGAGCGTGCAGAACAAAAACTTGAGCCACGTCATGCAATGATGTTGCGTTGCCGCTTACCGGGGGGAATTATCACCCCAAAACAATGGTTAGATATTGATAAGTTTGCTACTGAGCACACGCTGTATGGCAGTGTGCGCATAACTAACCGGCAAACATTTCAGTTCCACGGCATCCTTAAAGGGGATGTGAAACCTGCACATCAAATGTTAAGCCATGTCGGCTTGGACGCATTAGCAACGGCAAATGACGTTAACCGTAATGTGCTATGCACATCTAACCCAGTGCAATCGGAGTTACATCAGCAAGCCTATGAATGGGCAAAGAAAATTTCTGAGCACCTTTTACCTAGAACCAGCGCATATGCTGAAATTTGGTTAGATAAAGAAAAAATTGTGACAACCGATGAAGAACCTATTTTAGGGCAAACTTATTTACCAAGAAAGTTTAAAACATCGGTGGTTATTCCACCTCTCAATGATGTGGATTTACATGCTAATGATATGAATTTTATCGCCATTGCTGAAAATGATGAGCTCATTGGTTTTAATGTGTTGGTTGGTGGTGGTTTAGCTATGACTCATGGTGATACTGCGACCTTTCCACGTTTAGCCAGTGAATTTGGTTTTATTCCATTAGATAAAACATTGGCCATTGCAGAAGCGATAGTGACAACTCAGCGTGATTGGGGGAATCGGACTGACCGTAAAAACGCGAAAACTAAATACACTTTAGAGCGAGTGGGGGTCGATACCTTTAAGGCGGAAGTTGAAAGGCGCTCCGGCGTGGATTTCGAACCAATCCGACCTTATCAATTCACGGAACGCGGTGACAAAATTGGTTGGCTTAAAGGGGTTGATAATCGTTGGCACTTAACGTTGTTTATTGAAAATGGCCGGTTGATTGATTTAGCGGATAAACCATTAAAAACTGGGGTTGCGGAAATAGCGCGTATTCACCAAGGTGATTTTCGTTTAACAGCGAACCAAAATCTGATCGTTGCTGGTGTGCCTGAAAGTGAAAAAGAGGCGATTGAAGCGATAGCGAAAGCCCATGGGTTAATGAGTGATGCAATCACGCCACAGCGTGAAAATTCAATGGCTTGTGTTTCTTTTCCAACTTGCCCGTTAGCGATGGCTGAAGCGGAACGTTTTCTCCCTGAGTTTGTTAGCCACGTTGAAAATATTATGGCATCACATCAAGTGGCTGATGAGCATATCGTTTTGCGCGTTACAGGCTGCCCAAACGGATGTGGTCGAGCAATGCTGGCGGAAGTGGGGTTAGTTGGAAAAGCGCTTGATAGGTATAATTTACACTTGGGTGGTAACCGTATTGGAACGCGAATTCCACGCATGTACCGCGAAAATATCAGCAGTGCTGAAATTTTGGCTATTTTGGATGAATTAATTGGTAATTGGTCGAAAAACCGCTTAGCTCAAGAAGGTTTTGGAGACTTTTTAGTCCGTACTGACGTTGTAAAGCCAGTTGTAAATTCTGCTGTCGATTTTTATGAGGTTCAGGAGGCAGTATGAGTCAGCTTCAACTAGCGACAGTATTAAATTTAGATAAAGCTCAGCAAACGGCGTATTTATCTGACTTCAACGTGCAGTTAGAAAAAATGAGTGCAATACAGCGTATTGAATGGGCGCTTGAACATTTGCCAGCAGAATTTGTGTTGTCTTCCAGTTTTGGAATACAAGCAGCGTTAACGCTGCATATGGTGACACAAATTGTACCTGATATCCCTGTCATTTTAACGGATACAGGCTATTTGTTTCCCGAGACCTATCAATTTATTGAGCACCTAAGCAGTACACTAAATTTGAATTTACAAGTATATCGAGCTCAGCGAACCCCTGCGTGGCAAGAAGCGATTTATGGGCAGCTTTGGACGCAAGGTATTGAAGGGATTGAACGTTATAATCAACTTAATAAAGTTGAACCGATGGAAAGAGCATTACATGAATTACAGGCTCAGAGTTGGTTTTCCGGGTTAAGGCGTGAGCAATCAACGAGCCGAGCCAATTTATCAGTGTTGGGGGTTGGTAAAGGCATTTTTAAAATCCTACCTGTCATTGATTGGAATAATAAGCAAGTTTATGAATACTTAATAAAGTATAAGTTACCTTACCATCCATTATGGGAAAAGGGATATCTATCAGTCGGTGATACCCATACAACCCGTAAATGGGAGGAAGGGATGAGTGAGGAAGACACTCGTTTCTTTGGTTTAAAGCGTGAGTGTGGGCTTCATGAAAACTAAATACTCGTCATACTCGTCATACTCGTCATAATTCAAGCTGTCGCGTTGTTGGCTGCGTGCATTCGCACTAGTCACATACTTATGTATGCTCCTAGCGACTCATTTACTTGCCGCCTAGCGACAACATGAATTATTTAGAGTATGGGTTGGTCATAATTCAAGCGGTAAGGTTGTTGGCTGCGTGCATTCGCACTAGTCACATACTTATGTATGCTCCTAGCGACTCATTTACTTGCCGCCTAGCGACAACATGAATTATTTAGAGTATGGGTTGGTCATAATTCAAGCGGTAAGGTTGTTGGCTGCGTGCATTCGCACTAGTCACATACTTATGTATGCTCCTAGCGACTCATTTACTTGCCGCCTAGCGACAACATGAATTATTTAGAGTATGGGTTGGTCATAATTCAAGCGGTAAGGTTGTTGGCTGCGTGCATTCGCACTAGTCACATACTTATGTATGCTCCTAGCGACTCATTTACTTGCCGCCTAGCGACAACATGAATTATTTAGAGTATGGGTTGGTCATAATTCAAGCGGTAAGGTTGTTGGCTGCGTGCATTCGCACTAGTCACATACTTATGTATGCTCCTAGCGACTCATTTACTTGCCGCCTAGCGACAACATGAATTATTTAGAGTATGGGGTTGGTCATAATTCAAGCGGTAAGGTTGTTGGCTGCGTGCATTCGCACTAGTCACATACTTATGTATGCTCCTAGCGACTCATTTACTTGCCGCCTAGCGACAACATGAATTATTTAGAGTATGGGTTATTCGTAACCCAATTCGTGGTTTTAGTTTAGGGTTTAAATAGTTATAGATTTAATAAAATATTTGTTTAATTACAAAGGGATACTTTTATTTAAAAAATAGATATCCCTTAATTTTTATAAAACTAAATTTAAAATAAAGTTTTAGTTAAGTTTGGTTGATTTGATACTTTTGGTCTTTATTTTTTGCTAGTTAATGAATATTTGGCTTATTCCTTTCAGTTACAAGTCATGTTTTTTTAGCATTTCAAACCTTAACTTTTACACCATATAGTCAATTTTATATTTCATATAATAAGTTTATATAAAGATGGGTGAGCAAGATGGATTATTTACCGTTATTTGTCGATGTGCGTACGCGCAAAGTAGTGTTGATTGGCGGTGGCGTAGTGGCTGCACGCAAAGCTGAATTGCTCATCAAAGCACAAGCTCAACTTGTGGTTATCTCCCCGTCGTTATGTCCTCAATTACAAGCTCAGTGCCAACAAAACCATGTTATTTGGTTAGCTGAGGAATATCGCTCTTCTTTATTGGATGACGCTTTTTTAGTGATTGCGGCGACGGATGACACGAAACTTAATGAAACCGTTTTTTACGATGCTAATGAGCGAAAAATTTTTGTCAATGTAGTGGATGATCAACCTTTATGCTCGTTTATTGTTCCTTCAATTATTGACCGTTCTCCGGTGATTGTGGCGGTTTCCTCTGGGGGAACAGCACCCGTTTTAGCCCGTTTATTGAGAGAAAAATTGGAAACAATGCTTCCTGCTTCTTTGGGGAAAATGGCTGAAATTGCTGGGCGTTGGCGCGGTAAAGTCAAAGAAACGCTGGTCAATATGCGGGAAAGAAAGCGCTTTTGGGAAAAAAGTTTTAGTGGGCGCTTTGCATCACTAGTTGAAAAAGGCCAATTAAGCGAAGCAGAGTTGCAATTAGAACGCCAACTTTATGAACCCGATAACCATGGTGAGTTAATTCTTGTAGGAGCCGGGCCCGGTGATGCGGGGTTACTTACGTTAAAAGGGTTGCGTGTTTTACAAAGTGCCGAGGTGGTTTTATATGATCACCTTGTTAGTGAGGAAATTCTGGAATTGGTACGTCGTGATGCCGACAAAATTTGTGTGGGTAAACGAGCTGGCAATCACAGTGTTTCTCAAGAAGAAACTAACGCATTGATCGTGAAATTTGCTCAGCAAGGCAAAAAAGTTGTTCGCCTTAAAGGGGGGGACCCGTTTGTTTTTGGTCGCGGAGGTGAAGAGCTACAAGTTGCTGTTCAGGCAGGGGTCCCATTTCAAGTGGTACCAGGGGTGACCGCGGCGATTGGTGCAACTGCTTATGCAGGGATCCCGCTGACGCATCGGGAATACTCTCAGAGTATTACATTTATTACTGGGCATTGTCGTGAAAATGGCGCTGATTTGGATTGGCAGGCACTTGCTCGTGGTCAACAAACCTTAGCAATTTATATGGGCACAGTAAAAGCAGCCAATATTAGTGAACAACTGATTAAATTTGGGCGAGCGAGTGATACCCCTGTCGCTGTTGTAGGTTGTGGGACAAGGCGTGAGCAAAAAGTGGTTACAGGTAGTTTATCTGAGCTGGAAACATTGGCACAGCAAGCACCATCACCCGCTTTGATCGTGATAGGTGAAGTTGCGGCATTACATAAACAATTAGCATGGTTTGGCACACAAACTGAAGATATCAGTTGGCGCAGTGCTGTACTGGAATTGGCTTAATTTAGGAGGCGCTTGTGAACGAAAAAACATTGACTCATTTACAGCAGTTAGAGGCAGAAAGTATTCATATTATTCGAGAGGTTGCCGCCGAATTTGCTAACCCAGTGATGCTGTATTCTATTGGAAAAGATTCGTCTGTCATGCTGCATTTAGCTCGGAAAGCTTTTTACCCTGGGAAATTACCTTTTCCTTTGTTGCATGTAGATACAGGATGGAAATTTCGCGAAATGTATGAGTTTCGTGATGCAACAGCACAGAAATATGGCTTTGAATTATTGGTGTATCGTAACCCTGAAGGGGAAAGATTAGGGATTAACCCATTTGTACATGGCAGTGCAAAACATACCGATATCATGAAAACCGAGGGGCTAAAGCAGGCTTTAGATAAATATGGCTTTGATGCGGCATTTGGAGGGGCACGACGAGACGAGGAAAAATCCCGAGCAAAAGAGCGGATCTATTCTTTTCGTGACCGATCTCACCGTTGGGACCCGAAAAACCAACGCCCAGAACTTTGGCATAATTACAATGGGCAAATAAACAAAGGTGAAAGTATCCGTGTATTTCCACTGTCAAATTGGACTGAACTCGATATTTGGCAATATATCTATTTGGAAAATATCGATATTGTTCCATTGTATTTTGCAAAAGAGCGGCCTGTTATTCAACGAGAAGGGGCCTTGTTGATGGTTGATGATGACCGTATTGATTTACAAACGGGGGAAGTTATTCGCCAGCAAACAGTACGTTTTCGAACTCTTGGCTGCTGGCCTCTTACGGGAGCCGTACCATCAAATGCGCAAACCCTGCCTGAAATTATTGAAGAAATGTTGGTTTCTACTACCAGTGAACGGCAAGGGCGGTTAATCGATAGCGACCAGTCAGCATCGATGGAACTGAAAAAACGCCAAGGCTATTTTTAAGGCCTGTGGGGAAGGTTAATACATAACGTCAGGGTCAATACGTAAGGTCAGGAGAAAAATCATGGCACAGGCCGTTTATAACGAATCAATTGCACATCAAATTGAGCAGCAAGGTGGTGTGGAACCTTATTTACTGGCTCAGCAGCAAAAAGGGTTATTACGTTTTTTAACTTGTGGCAATGTAGATGATGGCAAAAGTACTTTAATTGGCCGTTTACTGCATGATACCCGCCAAATTTATCAAGATCAGCTCTCAACACTGCAAAGTGATAGTAAGCGTATAGGTACGCAAGGCGAAAAACTGGATCTTGCGTTATTGGTTGATGGGCTCGCAGCAGAGCGTGAGCAAGGGATCACCATCGACGTTGCTTATCGCTATTTTTCCACGGAAAAACGCAAATTTATTATTGCCGATACACCTGGTCATGAGCAATACACGCGTAATATGGCGACAGGCGCATCAACATGTTCACTTTCTATTTTGTTGATCGATGCGAGAAAAGGGGTACAAGAGCAAACTCGACGCCATAGCTTTATCAGTACTTTGTTGGGGATACGCCATCTTGTTGTCGCCGTAAATAAAATGGATCTGGTGGGTTACAGCGAAGCTGTATTTGAGAAAATTAAACAGGATTATCAACAGTTTGCAACAGAATTACCCGTTGAATTGAATGTATGGTTTGTGCCAATTTCAGCGCTTGATGGCGACAATATTGTGAATAGCAGCCATCACTTACCTTGGTATCAAGGCGAAACACTATTATCGATTTTAGAAAATGTTCAAGTGGAACAAAAGGCCGTAGAACAGGCAATGCGTTTTCCAGTGCAGTATGTTAATCGTCCAAACTTAGATTTTCGAGGCTACAGTGGAACGTTATCGTCAGGTATTGTACGGGTAGGGCAAAACATTAAAGTCTTACCGTCGGGGGCGACATCTCAAATTAAACAGATTGTGACTTTTTCTGGTCCACAAGAGTTTGCTATTCCGGGGGAAGCTATCACGCTCGTTTTAGCGGACGAAATTGATATTAGCCGCGGTGATTTATTGGTTGCAGAAAATGAAACCTTACAAGCGACACAACATGCGTCAGTTGATGTTGTGTGGATGTCTGAGCAGCCTTTAGTCCAAGGGCAGCAACTCGATATAAAAGTGGCTGGTAAGCGTAGTCGAGCCAAGGTTGAAAATATTCAATATCAAGTTGATGTGAATAATTTAACGCAAAAAGTTGCCACAGAGTTACCTCTAAATGGAATAGGTTTAGTGGAGTTTTCTTTTGATGAGCCGCTATTGTTAGAAAATTATCAGCGTAATGCGGATACTGGCGGTATGATCCTGATTGACCGGTTAACTAATGTCACCGTAGGAGCAGGGCTAGTTCGCGAGACACAAGCCCCTATTTTTGAGCCAACTAGTGAATTTAGTGAATTTGAAATTGAATTAAATAAATTAGTTCGTCGTCATTTTCCGCATTGGGGCGCTCGTGATGTTCTTGGTGGAAAATAACTATGATGACAAAAGCAAATAATATAGTTTGGCATCAACATGCTGTGACTCGACAGCTACGGGAAAGCAATAATGGGCACAAAGGTGCAGTATTGTGGTTTACAGGGTTATCGGGTTCAGGGAAATCTACCCTTGCAGGGGCGATAGAACATCAATTAGCTTCAATGGGGAATAAAACCTATTTATTGGACGGTGATAATGTTCGCCACGGGTTATGTCGTGATTTAGGTTTTAGCGAAGCGGATCGGCAAGAAAATATCCGGCGGATCGGGGAAGTGGCTAAATTAATGGTAGATGCAGGCTTAATTGTTGCTACTGCATTTATTTCCCCGTTTCAACATGATCGGCAAAAGGTGCGCGATTTATTTGAGCCGAACCAATTTTTTGAATTGTATGTTGATACTCCTGTCAGTATTTGTGAACAGCGCGACCCAAAAGGTTTATATCAACAAGCCCGAGAAGGTAAAATCAAGCAGTTTACAGGGGTTGACTCCCCCTATGAAGCCCCGCAATATCCGGAGCTACAGCTTAATGGTCAACAACCGATTTCAGACTCCCTTTCTCAAATTATTGCGTTATTATTGCGCAATCAAATCATTCAAGTGGATTATTAATGGCCTTTAAATATCCCTCTTTTTTATTAAATGGTAAAATAAGAGGGAATATTTAGTGCATTTAAACCAGACTTATTCTGACTTTTTATCACTATTTTAGTATCACAGTAGCGTCATTCGTTGAGTTATGGGATGATTAGCAAATCATTTCAGGGGGCAAGATGGGTAAATTAACGCTACTATTAATCGCGATATTAGCATGGTTACAATATTCCTTATGGTTAGGTAAGAACGGCATACATGATTACGTACAGGTCAAAGATGATGTTGCTGCTCAGGAAATTGTTAACTCGCGCTTGAAAATGCGTAATGAACAGCTATTTGCGGAAATTAATGATTTAAATGATGGGCAGGATGCGATTGAAGAACGAGCTCGTAGTGAGCTTGGGATGATCAAGCCTGGGGAATCTTTTTATCGGGTGGTTAAAGAAAGTAATAACCAAAAATCCACACAATAATAACGATGCAAAAATGGTATGCCCATTAGCCTGATTATTTCTGATGTAAGAATCTAATAATGATAAATCCAGACAATACCCCACAAACCCGAGCCCTACAAAACAATGACCCTCAAATTGTTGCGCTAATTCCTGCGGCAGGGATAGGGAGCCGCATGAATGCCGATTGCCCCAAACAATATCTACGGGTGGCTGGCAAAACGATCATTGAACATACACTGAGTGCATTGCTAGCAAATAATAATGTTAAACATATTATCATTGCACTAAGCTCAGAAGATGAATATTTTCAGCAGCTAGCTATTTCAACAAACCCTCGAATTACTGCGGTTATTGGTGGAAAGGAACGTGCAGATTCGGTCCTTGCCGGTGTCAATTTTTTAGCGGCGCAACCTGAACTCTCAAATTGTTGGGTGTTAGTCCATGATGCTGCTCGTCCTTGCCTCCACCAGTCAGATTTAAATAAAATTATTCAATTAACAACAGAACAAAACTGCTGTGGTGGGATACTCGCGGCGCCTGTTCGTGACACCATGAAACGCAGTTTAAAAGCCAGCCAGTTAATCGACCATACTGTTGAACGTGAGGCTCTATGGCATGCGCTGACACCACAATTTTTCCCGCTATTATTATTACGGGACTGTCTAAGTAAAGCCTTGAAAGAAAATGCAGTGATCACAGACGAAGCCTCTGCACTTGAATATTGCGGTTATCAACCGGTATTAGTTCCGGGGCGCGCAGATAATCTAAAAGTGACACGCCCAGAAGATCTCACCTTGGCGGAGTTTTATCTTTCAAGAATGAACAATTAAGGAAAAAAAATGAGAATCGGACACGGTTTTGACGTACACAAATTTGGTGGTGAAGGCCCTATCATCATTGGTGGCGTGCGCATCCCTTACGAGCAAGGCCTACTCGCGCACTCAGATGGTGATGTTGTATTGCATGCATTAACTGACGCAGTACTCGGTGCTGCTGCGTTAGGAGATATCGGTAAATTATTTCCAGATACTGACCCTGCATTTAAAGGGGCTGATAGCCGTGTGTTACTAAGGGAAGCCTTTTGTCATGTACGTGCTAAAGGTTATCGTATTGGTAATATTGATATTACCATTATGGCTCAAGCGCCTAAAATGTTGCCGCATATTGCTCAAATGCGGGTCAATATTGCTGAAGACCTTGAATGTCATATGGATGATGTTAATGCGAAAGCCACGACGACGGAGCAGTTGGGGTTTGTGGGGCGTAAAGAAGGCATTGCCTGCGCCGCGGTTGTTCTTTTAGTCAAAGATAATAGTAATGAAAGCAATGAATGTTCAGTACCTGCATGGTAAGCCGTTGTCTTCTGGCACGCTAAAAAGTGTTCCTGAAGATTTTATTGTCAAAGAAGATTTAGGCTTTGAGCTCGATGGTGAAGGCGAACATGTCATGGTTCGTGTCGAAAAAACAGGGTGTAATACGCTGTTTGTTGCTGAGCAATTAGCAAAGTTTGCTAAAATTTCAGCTAGAGCTGTCAGCTATGCAGGTTTAAAAGATAGGCATGCGGTGACTGAGCAGTGGTTTTGCTTACAAATGCCGGGTAAGGTAACGCCAGATTTTTCTGCATGGCAGCTTGAAGGATGCCGCGTGCTTGCCACTACACGGCAAAAACGGAAATTACGTATTGGTTCCTTGAAAGGAAATCAATTTGAAATCACTTTGCGTGATATTTCAGATGCGAAAGATGTTGAACAACGCTTAGAAAAAGTCGCATTATCTGGAGTACCTAATTATTTTGGTGAGCAGCGCTTTGGTCGTGGTGGGCAGAATCTGACCCAAGCATTACGTTGGGCAAACCAAGAGATTCATGTTCGTGAGCGGAATAAACGCAGTTTTTATCTTTCTGCGGCTCGCAGTGCAATGTTTAACCATATTGCGAGTGAACGTATTGCGAATAATACGGTACATCAAGTGCTATTAGGGGATGCATTACAACTAACGGGGCGGGGGAGTTGGTTTGTTGCAACTTCGGATGAGTTATTAACACTGCAAGAACGTGTGTTATCAACAGAGTTAAGTATTACTGCCCCTCTTCCTGGTGATGGCGAGTTAGGTTCGCAAGATGACGCATTAGGGTTTGAAATTCATTGCTTAGAAGATTATCAGCCATTTATGGCTTTAATGAAAAGTGAACGCGCATCTTTGGTGAGAAGAGCCGTTATTATCAAGCCTCAGGGATTGCAGTGGCAATGGTTAGATAACACGACAGTAAAGCTAACATTTTTCTTAAACTCAGGTAGTTTTGCGACAAGTGTAGTAAGAGAAATTATCAATCAAAATGGGCAGGATAATGCCGATGCTAAAGATTTTATTGAGTAATGACGATGGCGTAAATGCACCGGGTATCCAAACCCTAGCGGCTGCGCTACGCCAATATTATCATGTTCAAGTGATTGCCCCAGACCGCAATCGCAGTGGTGCGTCGAATGCACTAACATTAGATAAGCCTTTGAGAATTCAAACGTTAAGTAATGGTGACCTTTCGGTACAAGAAGGCACGCCAACAGATTGTGTGTATATCGGGGTAAATAAAGTGGTGCGCCCACGGCCTGATATTGTGGTCTCAGGTATCAATTGTGGGCCGAACTTGGGGGATGACGTGATTTACTCAGGTACAGTCGCTGCGGCTACTGAGGGGCGTCACTTAGGCTTACCGTCGATTGCCGTGTCATTAGATGGGGATACTCATTATGAAAGTGCGGCAAGGGTAACATGTGATATCTTGATGTTGCTGCAAAAGAGCCCTCTGCGTGCGGGTAATATTTTAAATATCAACGTACCTGATATTCCTTATGAGGATATTAAAGGTATCAAAGTGACTCGCTGTGGAAGCCGGCATGCTGCATCTGAGGTATATAGCTTAGAAGACCCGAAAGGTAATATGCTGTATTGGCTAGGCCCTGTTGGTGAAATTCGAGATGCTGGTCCGGGGACCGATTTTGAAGCTGTACAACATGGCTATGTTTCGATAACCCCATTGCAAGTTGACTTAACAGCCTATAAAACGCACACGTTAGTGGAAGAATGGCTAGAAAAATCAGGAGTGCTAGTAAAATGATAACAGGGCTCATGAAAGATCTTTTGGCTCAATTACGCCAACAGGGAATTCACGATGAGCGCCTATTAGACGCAATTTCACTCGTGCCTCGAGAACGCTTTGTGGATGAAGCTCTTTCACATAAAGCCTACGATAATATTCCATTGCCGATAGGCTATGGTCAGACTATTTCGCAACCATACATAGTGGCTAAAATGACCGCCTTGCTGTCTTTGTCACCGAATGACAAGGTGCTTGAAATAGGGACAGGGTCTGGCTATCAAACGGCAGTACTTGCTCATTTAGTTGAGCATGTTTTCTCTGTTGAACGAGTGAAAAGTTTGCAATGGTCCGCAAAGCGGCGTTTAAAACAGCTTGATTTACATAATGTGTCAACTCGCCATGGTGATGGTTGGGAAGGGTGGCAATCAAAGGGCCCTTTCGATGCTATCATTGTGACAGCTGCGCCGACTGAAGTGCCAACCATGTTACTGGAGCAATTGAAAGATGGTGGGCGGATGGTTTTACCTGTTGGAGATAAAGAACAATCTTTAAAGCTCATTACCCGTCGTGGTAATGATTACCATGCTAATGTCATCGAGAAAGTGCGTTTTGTTCCATTAGTTGCGGGTGACCTTCTTTAATCTATTTGCAATGGTATTTATCCATCACCGCACTGGGTAATTTTGTATCATTAGTCTACATAAATACTATTGCGAATACTTCATTAACTCAAATAGCAGTAAAACTATTCTAAATATGATAGTTTAACCCTCTTAAATTGGATAATAGGCTCAAACTATTGAGTCATAATCTCAAATTGTTATATTTTTGATATATTTAACTTGTTCACTATTTTGTATTTCTGTTTTAATAAGTGAAATATTTTATGGTATCTCTATTACTGACATTATTTTGCATTGTCACGTCAGATTTTTCTTCACGGGAGAAGAAGCATGAAAATTGTTAGCCCTATAAGCAGAATTCGATGGGCAGTCATCTTTTCATTTAGCGGAGCACTATTGGCAGGCTGTTCCACGCCTTATCATACGGCAGCACCTATTTCCAGTGTGAATGATAGCCAATCTCGCCAGCCAACGACGCAAAGAGTGGCACCCGTATCGTCATCAAATACGGGGGTGAGTACGGCAATGCCGTCTGCACGCCCAAATTTATCAAGTAATACCAATACACAACCGGTTAGTCGTACTTCATCTTCAGGGCCTGTTACGACCAATGGAGAAGGGCGTATTGTGTATAACCGTGACTACGGCAATATACCAAAAGGCAGTTATAGCGGTAATAGTTATACTGTTCAGCGCGGTGATACGCTATTTTACATTGCTTATATAACGGGTAATGATTTCCGTGAGTTAGCATCTCGAAACAATATTCCTGAGCCATACAGCTTAAATGTAGGGCAAGTTATTAATATTGGTAACACAAATGTGAACTCGAGCACTCAATTAGCCTCAAATTCATCAAATAGTCATCAGCAACCGGTTGATCTTCGAACAACTAATGCGTATCCTGAAAATAGTGGTGGTCAAACTACAGGTAAGATGTTGCCTAATAATAAGAAACCTGCAACGCAAGTTTCAACGACGACAACAGCTCCGACGACCACAACTGCTTCAACCGCAGCTAGTAGTACAAATAATTCGTCAATAAAATGGCGTTGGCCGGCAGATGGGAAAATGATTGAAAGTTTCTCAGATGCTCAAGGCGGGAACAAAGGGATAGATATTGCAGGTTCTCGTGGTCAAGCTGTACTTGCTGCTGCTCCAGGAAAAGTCGTTTACGCAGGTAATGCTTTGCGTGGATATGGAAATCTAATAATTATAAAACATAACGATGACTACTTGAGTGCCTATGCACACAACGATACGTTGCTTGTGCGTGATCAACAGGATGTCACTGAAGGTCAAAAAATAGCCACCATGGGTAGTACTGGAACAAGTTCGGTTAGATTACACTTTGAAATTCGTTACAAGGGAAAATCAGTAAACCCGTTGCGCTATTTGCCGCAGCGATAAACTGGGCGGAATGCTTTGACATTCTGTCCGCATTATCAAGGGTAGGAGTCACTGATGAGCCAAAGTTCGCTGAAAGTTAACGAGTTATATAATGACCTCGACGAAAGCAATTTAGATGATGCATTTGATGAGAGTCAGTTTAAAGAAGAGGATCTAGTTTCAGAGCAGGATGAAGAAATGGATTTACTCCAGAACACAAACCAACGTGTTCTGGATGCCACCCAAATTTATCTCAGTGAAATTGGATTCTCACCGCTCCTTACAGCTGAAGAAGAAGTCTTTTATGCAAGGCGTGCATTGCGCGGTGATCTTGCGTCGCGTCAACGCATGATTGAAAGTAATCTTCGTTTAGTTGTAAAAATATCTCGCCGTTATAATAATCGAGGTCTTGCTTTACTCGACTTGATCGAGGAAGGGAATCTTGGGTTGATCCGTGCTGTTGAGAAATTCGATCCTGAAAAAGGGTTTCGATTTTCGACGTATGCAACATGGTGGATACGTCAAACGATAGAACGTGCTATCATGAACCAAACTCGTACAATTCGCCTTCCTATTCATATCGTTAAAGAACTCAATATTTACCTTCGTACTGCACGTGAATTAGCCCAAAAGCTGGACCATGAGCCAAGCCCTGAAGAAATCGCTGAACAGTTAGATAAACCTGTCGAAGATGTCAGCCGGATGTTGCGCTTAAATGAACGTATTACGTCTGTTGACACTCCAATTGCAGGGGATTCAGAAAAATCTTTGCTTGAGGTATTGTCTGATGATAATGATTCAGGTCCAGAAAATACAATTCAAGATAATGATTTAAAAGAGAATATTGTTAAATGGTTATTTGAATTGAACCCAAAACAAAGGGAGGTTTTAGCACGACGTTTTGGGCTTTTAGGTTATGAAGCAGAAACTCTGGAAGAGGTTGGGCGCGAAATTGGGCTCACTCGAGAAAGGGTTCGTCAGATCCAAGTCGAAGGTTTAAGGCGGTTAAAAGATATTTTACATGGTGAAGAGCTGACATTAGAAGCATTATTCAACATGTAGAGCACTAACTAGGTTAGTTATTCAAAATCCCTATAGATGAAAGTTTATAGGGATTTTTTTATATCAATATGCACGAGTTAAAGTGATTGGTACACCACTATGAAACTTAAAATCATCATCAGGGGTAGAAATTAGTTCAGCTTCAATAATACCAAAGTAATTAATACGTTCAGTGATATCCTGTTTGCTAATTAATTGCGCTAAGTGTAAATAATCTTGGTAATGACGTGCCTCAGAACGCAATAATGAAATATAAAAGTTAGCCAGTTGCTCATCTAAATAAGGTGCCAGTTTCGCAAAGCGTTCACATGAACGGGCTTCAATATAAGCACCAATAATGAGTTTATCAACCAAGGTTTTAGGGTCATGAGGGCTAATATAGCTAAATAAGCTTTTTGCATAACGCCCTGCGGTTATCCCATCATAGGGAATATTCCTTTGGTGCATAATTTCAAGAACTTGATAAAAATGGTGAAGCTCTTCTTTGATAAGCAATACCATTTTATCAATTAAGTCTTGGCTATAAGGCGATTGTTTTTTCGCGAGTATTTGCTTGGAAATTTGGTTTTTATTTTTTAACGTATATATATCGCCAATTCGATCATAAGCGAATGCTTCATAGGGTTTAAACCATTCAAGTAATACAGTAGCACTTTGCTTATCTACCGCATATTTGCGAATTAAAAACATGGCACTTTGCGCGGCTTTTAGTTCGCATAATAGGTGGTCTTTTAAAATAATGGGTAAGCTTTCAGGTAAACATGCTTTTTGCACCCAAGCATCGGGTGTTTCACATTGCAAAAACTGGCGGATTGGCGCCAGTAATTGTTGATACTCATTCATGTTATATATTCATGTCCTTTAAACGATAAATCCAATCAAGGGCTTGGCGAGGTGTGAGTTTATCCGGGTCAATACTGTCTAATGCCGCTAGTGCGGGTGAGGGCTCGGCTTCTTCTGTGGTTAAGAAGCTAAGTTGCGCACTATCAACATGGCTGGTATTGGCATTATTGGAGATAACCTCAAGTTCTTTCAATTTCTGTTTAGCTCGCTTGATGACATCCTTAGGGACACCAGCAAGAGAGGCTACTGCTAGGCCATAACTTTTACTGGCGGCACCATCTTGGACATTATGCATAAAGGCAATAGTATCACCGTGTTCAATGGCATCAAGGTGGATGTTGACAGCACCTTCGAGCTTTTCTGGCAGTGTAGTTAACTCAAAATAGTGGGTAGCAAATAATGTCATTGCTTTGATTTTATTCACTAAGTTTTCAGCACAAGCCCAAGCGAGTGAAAGCCCATCATAGGTGGAAGTCCCTCGTCCTATTTCATCCATTAATACTAAACTATGTTCAGTTGCATTATGGAGAATATTCGCTGTTTCAGTCATTTCAACCATGAAGGTTGAGCGGCCAGAAGCAAGGTCATCAGAAGCCCCAACACGGGTAAAGATCCGGTCAATTGGACCAATAACCGCTTTACTCGCAGGCACAAAGCTACCGATATAGGCTAGCAATGTGATCAATGCAGTTTGGCGCATATAAGTACTTTTACCACCCATATTTGGCCCTGTGATGATCAGTAGGCGACGCTGCGGTGACAGTGATAGAGGGTTAGATATAAAGGGTTCACTCAGTACTTGCTCAACAACTGGGTGGCGGCCTTCAGTAATCTGAATACCTGCTTTTTCAGTGAGTTGTGGGCAAGCATAGCCTAAAGTATCTGCGCGTTCAGCAAGGTTTGCTAATACGTCTAGCTCAGCTAGTGCTTCTGCACTGGTTTGTAATTCAGCAAGATGAGGAAGT
This sequence comes from Providencia sp. AGC89, assembly GCF_053543535.1. Classification (NCBI taxonomy): domain Bacteria; kingdom Pseudomonadati; phylum Pseudomonadota; class Gammaproteobacteria; order Enterobacterales; family Morganellaceae; genus Providencia; species Providencia sp. AGC89. The sequence continues at coordinate 44,514 of NZ_JBIXLP010000095.1, read as the reverse complement.
AACATATCAAATAGCTCATCATATAATGCTTTTTCAATTGCTAACGCTTTCCCTTTTGATGTCAGTACTTTATCTTCATATTCTTTTAATTCAGGAATAATATAGCGTTCTGCATTTTTTAGGGTTTGACGACGAACATAGTGGATTGGAGTTAGGTGGCTTTGACCTCGGCTGACTTGGATATAGTACCCGTGCACCGCGTTATAACCAACTTTAAGTGTGTCTATCCCCAGTTTTTCCCTTTCGCGAATTTCCAGTTTATCTAGGTAATCTGTAGCACCATCTGCGAGTGCACGCCATTCATCGAGTTCACTGTTATACCCTGGGGCGATGACGCCGCCATCACGAACTAAGACTGGCGGAGCATCGATAATGGCTCTTTCAAGTAACGCTTGTAGTTCGTCAAATTGGCCAATCCGTTGTTGTAAATCTTGCAAGTAGGCGCTATTGGATTGCCCCAAGATTTGATGAATATCTTGGTATTGTTGGAAAGCATGGCGCATGCGCGTTAAGTCACGAGGCCGTGCAGAACGTAACGCAAGACGGGCCAATACACGTTCTAAATCCCCAATTTGACGTAAAAAAGGTTGCAGTTCAAAACCACATTCCTGTAGAGCCCCAATAGCTTGCTGGCGGTTATTCAAGACTTGAATGTTTCTTAAAGGTGTATGCAGCCAGCGTTTTAACATGCGGCTACCCATTGGGGTGACACACATATCTAAAATTGCGGCAAGGGTATTTTCTGTACCGCCGGCTAGGTTTTGTGTGATCTCTAAATTTCGACGAGTTGCTGCATCCAAAATGACATTATCATTTTGTTTTTCCATCACAATACTGCGAATGTGGGGTAACGAAGTACGTTGTGTATCTTTCACATATTGCAGTAAACAGCCTGCTGCACGAAGGGCTTTGTGGGCATTTTCGACGCCAAACCCGACTAAGTCTTTGGTACCAAACTGTAAGCCAAGCTGCTGTTTTGCCGTATCGAGTTCATATTCCCATAATGGGCGACGACGTAACCCTTTATTATGTTCAATAAGTGACATGCTAGCGAAGTCTTCTGGGTACAGTAACTCAGCAGGGCGAGTGCGCTGAAGTTCAGCTTGCAGTGCTTCTTCGTCGGCAATTTCGCTAATAATAAAACGCCCAGAGGTAATATCTAAAGTGGCATAACCAAAACCTTGTGGGTCTTGCCAAACCGCGGCCAGTAAGTTGTCTTGCCGCTCATTTAAAAGAGCTTCATCAGTAATGGTGCCGGGGGTGACAATGCGTACGACTTGGCGCTCTACCGGCCCTTTGCTTGTTGCTGGGTCGCCAATTTGTTCGCAAATTGCGACAGACTCACCCATTTGCACCAATTTGGCTAAGTAGCCTTCGGCGGCATGGTGAGGAACCCCAGCCATTGGTATAGGTTGCCCCGCAGATTGCCCGCGTTTAGTGAGCGAGATGTCCAATAATTGAGAGGCTTTTTTTGCATCATCGAAGAAGAGTTCGTAAAAATCACCCATACGATAAAACAGCAGTATGTCTGAATGTTGTGCTTTTAGTTTTAAATACTGCTGCATCATGGGGGTGTGGGATTCGAAACTTTGCTTATCAGTCATAATATTGTCTGTTCTAACGTATTGAGTTAACTAAATTCTGTGAGTTTATTCGAAGATTGTATTCAGGTAATAAAATACCACAGATCGTAATAAATGAGTGTAGATAAAAGTACATGTCGCATAATTCGCTATAGTATGACGTGGTTATGAGCAGGGGCAACAGTATTGGGAAATAAAAGCTCTGAAATGTGTGTATTCTCTCGGGATGTTGATCCGGTGAATATCTTATGATTGTTTTATATTCAAGAACAATTTAGTTTAGAATTATATTAGAGGAAGGAGTTAGCTTTGCTAGCTAAATTAATTTAATCTATATGGTTATTTGTAGACGATAAATCTCAGCTAATATTTTTTATTAATGTTAATCAACTGGTTATGGATGGGCGCTGACCTTTATCCAGAATGGATTTATTACGAAAAATCGCTTAAATATAGGTTTACAAAAATAACTAAGACTAATCCATAAATCAGGTACTTGTGTAGACCTTAATATTAGAATGGGTTAAAAAGTTAATTCATATACGAATTGAGAGGTTTTCATGAAATTTAGCACATCAAAAGCGCTAATTATCGCTACGGCAATTGCTATACCGGCATTCTCTTATGCTGATGCTACCCCAGATACTAAAGTCACAGAGGGCCCTCTCAAAGAATGCTATGAGCAAATTGCAGATGCTCCACGAACTGCGGTTCAAGCTTGTTTGCAAAGTAAATTAGATAAAGCCGATGAGCTAATGAAGCAAGCACTTACCGACAATGAAACACATCTAAAACAGTTGAATTCATCTGCGACGACACAGGCGATTACATCATTAAAAAAATCGCAGGATGATTTCCTTGCATTTAGAGTTAGTGAGTGCCAACGTCAGGCAGATGCATTACTCGGTGGAACCGGAATGGGGGATGTAATGCTAGCGTGTAAAGTGCAGCTAACTTACTCACGAATTGAAGCGCTTAACCCATAAAAGTTGTTCTTATCGGGGTGCCTTAAGTTTTTTATGCATATGGCAGTAAATTGCTTTCGTCATGGTTGCGATAAACAAGATAAGAAATGTATCCAATATGGGAATTCACCCTTATGACTGGCAATTTGAGCCCCTTAAGTTCGTATTAAGGGGCTTTGTTGGTTATCGCGCTGCCTTTTTCAGCTTTTCAACTTGCTCAACGGTAACAGGGTTACTTTGTCCTCCCCATTCGGCTCGCGCCCATGAAATTAAATCGGCTATCTCTTGTGATGTTAAATCATCTGCAAAACTTGGCATGGCGTACATACGTTGGCCATTAGGGAACGTTGTTGTCGGGATACCGGTTAATACCACACTTATAAAAGTCTCGGGGCTATCCATTGCTAAAATAGCGTTACCTTTTAAGGCTGGAATGCCATTAGGAACGCCTTCCCCTGTGATGCCGTGACAGCCTGCGCAGGTCGACATATACATCAGACGCCCTTGCTCCATAGTCCCTGCGGTATCAGCCATTTGTTGGCTATTAGCTTCAGGAAGTGGAGCTGGCGGCTCTTTTTTGCCAAGTACTTTTCCTTGTTTATTGGTCATTAAATAAATAGCCATATCATCGACATCACTTTTTTTCATCTGACTAGTGGAAAAGTGTGTGACAGTGCTCATATCTGCAAAAGCAGAGCCTTGTGGTGCGTTACCTGTGAGTAAAAATTGGCTTAGTGAGGCAGTATCATAACCATGCTTAGACAGTGCTGCGGCAGTAATATTAGGAATTGCCAAACTTGCTTCCTCCCCACCTTGAAGTGAACGTGAAAACTCTACGCCCATCATAAGGTTACGTGGTGAATGACAGGCGCCACAGTGAGCTAACCCTTCGACAAGATAAGCACCGCGGTTCCATTCGGCAGAACGTTGCGGGTCATGTGGTGCATTTCGTTTCGGGAAGTTCAGTAGTGTCCAAAAGTTCATAAACGGACGAACTGGGAGGACAAAAACCCCTGTATTTTCTTTGTTTGGCACCGCCATGGGAGGAAGTGACATCACATAAGCATATAAGGCATCAATATCTTCTGATGTTGTCATATGTGTAAAGACAAAAGGCATCGCAGGATAGAGGTTCCCTCTTTCTTTGCCAATACCGTCTTTTAATGCTCGATGGAAATCGGCACGCGTATAGTTACCGATGCCGAATTGTTTGTCGGGGGTGATATTGGTGGAATAAATGGTCCCAAATGGCGTTTCAATGGCTCGTCCTCCTGCCGCTAGCGGCCCCTCAGGCAAAGAATGACAACCAAAACAGTCTCCTGCTGTTGCCAATTCTTGGCCTCTAGGCAGTAATTTTGCGATTTCTTCTGAGGTCAGTGGTTTATCGATATTAGTTGCGATACTTGAGGTTCGAAATGCACCGAATAGGATAGCAAGCATAAGCGCTATGAATATTACGATGATGATATAGAACGTTTTACGTATGGAGCTAGATTTAGTCATTGTCTTTCCCCTTAGTCTATTACACAGCCGGGGGTGTCGAGAGCAACTTTTCTCACCGCTTCATAATAACGTACATAGCCGGTACAACGGCAAATATGTTCGTTGAGAGCTTCTTCTATTGCATGTTCTAGCTCTGCGCGTTTAATTGGGTGTTTCTTGAGCTTATCAAGAAATACCGTCGCGCCAGTGACAAAACCAGGGGCACAATACCCACATTGGAAAGAGAAGTTTTCGATAAAGGCTTGCTGGATTGGTGTTAATTCAATGACGTTGCCTTGTTCATCAAGTTTAGCTTGCCCCTCGATGGTGACAATATTTTTATGATTAAAGTAATGAGCACCAAAGATGCAGGTGCGGCTTTCAATCGTTGAGCCATCGGGTTGAATTTCCATGATGGTGCAAGCGTGGCAGATCCCTTGCCCACAGCCGAAGTGAGTACCAGTGAGGTCTAAATATTCATGTAAAAATTCAATCATTGGCATACCAACAGGGACATCAATAGGACCAATTTTTTTGCCGTTAATGGTCAGTGTTAATGGCTTGCGCTCAATAATCGGAACGGCATTTTTGATATTCATGAGAGGGCCTTTTTAATTTTATCAACCGTAATCGGGAATTCGTAGAAACGCTTGCCTGTAGCGTGGGTTAATGCATTACTAGTCGCTGGTAAGATGGGGATCATTCCAAGTTCAGCCATACCTTTTGGTGGTGAGGTCTCAGAAAGGGGCGGTAAGTAATCAATGGTTTGCTGCCATACGGCGACATCTTTAGCTCGAGGCAGAACATAGCGGTTAAAATTCCATGTTCCATTACCGGGGCCATCTTCATATAACGGGAGCTCTTCCATTAATGCGTGACCAATCCCCATTGCGGTGCCACCTTGGATTTGCCCAGATACTAATTCAGGTACAATCATAGTGCCGGGGTCCATAATCATATGGTGACGCATGATCTCGACTTCGCCAGTCATGGTATTGACATTTAGCTCAACTAAACAGGATGCGGGCGTCACTGTAGTCGGGTCGGCTTTTGCGCGCTGTGTCGGCGGGTAGTAGGCAATATTACGTTTAATGAAATGATAACCGCCTGTTGTCATTTGTTTTTTCAATTTTTGTGATGCACCATCACCATAACGTACAGATATCGCATCAAGAGGGAGGTTTTTTAAGCCAACAGTAGGAATATCAAATTCTGCACGAGCCCATTGCCAGCTTGAGTATCCATGTACGGCGACGCCTGTAATTAACCCCATTTCATGGGCTCTTTTTGCAAGTTTGTCGAAGGGAATTGGTTTCATGCCTCCGCCGCCAATACCTTCAGGCCCTACTCGGATATCTGCGAATTCGACATTTAAGCCATTGAAAGCTCCACCACCAGGACCTTCACTCCAAATACTTTTTGCGGCAGGCCAGAGTGTGTTTTCCAATAGAAAATGCCCGGCTTGGCGAGTACCAAAACCAATGTAGTAAACGCCACTAGATGAGCTCATATCAGGGATAAGAGCGGGCGTCCAATAAGGATCAGTTTTAGATAACTCATCTTGTTTTTTCTGGTCTGCCCAACTGGTTTTAAGGGGTAACTCCTCAAATTCAGTGACGCCAAACTCGACAACATCAGGGGCTTTACTCAGCGCTTGCCATACCATCACTTGTTGTGCGGTTGTGCCGCCAGTACCAATTTCTTGCATACAATGGCGCATGGTGAGTTTGCCATTGGCGTCAAATTCTAGGGAGAGGATAGTAGGAACGCCACTTGAGCCGTAAACTTGTTGTACTTGAGCAAAACCAACACCGTAGAGTTTCCCCAGGTTTTTTGCTTCATATTCTGCTTTATTTTTATTACGTTCGACCCAAATTGGGTGGTTTTCTGCTAGGTTTAACATTTCTACATTGCGAGGATCGCCTGCAATAACACCACCTTGAGTATTTGGATAACCTTCTAAAATAGCGTTACGGCGGCGTAACTCGATAGGGTCAATGTTAAGATCATGGGCGATTTCATCGACCATTAACTCGGTGACCGCCATAGATTGTAATGACCCAAAACCACGCATAGAGCCGGCTTCAACTGCAGGGGTCGCCATTGCTAAGGCTGTTAAGTCCGATTTAGGGAAATAATAAATCGATTGGGCTCCACGGACAGCAACGTGAGATACGGCAACGGAAAGGTTTTCACGACCTCCGCCATTACAGTTATAAGTACCTTTTAATACATCAAATTTACCCGTTTTTTTATCACCCACAATGGTGACATCCATTTCAATGGAATGGCGTTTCATCCCCATTTGAAATTGTTCATAGCGGTCGTTTGCCATACGTACTGGTAGCCCATCGGCATAGAAACTTGCCACCATAGAATAGAACGGGAAAACCGAATAGTCTTTTGAGCCATAACCTACCGTAGAGCCAGTTAATAGCACAATATTCTCGACTGAAAAGTGTTTATTGTTTTTAGATAACTCTGCTGCTGCATTTACTACACCAGCAGGTGATTGTGTCGCAGTTAAAATATGCAGTGTTTTGGTTTGTGCATCATACCAAGTGTTACAGTTATCTGGCTCCATAGCACAGGGGTCGATAGACTGAGAAAAACCGTGGCGTTCAATGACAAATTTATTGGGGTCCTGTTTTGCAGCTTCGACCTCTTGCTCAATTTGCCGTGCATAATCCATGGCTTTTTCTTGTTTATCCGGGTGTTTTTCTGCTTGGTGTAAGGCTTGAATAAAACCACCCCCGCGATCTTTTCGAATGAAGGGTGGAATGGTTAGTGCATGTTTAGGGTCATAAGGGGGCCAAATGGGGGTATTACCATCAAAACCGCCTTTAATTCCTGAATCTTGGTAAGGAGAAAAAATGGAAGGGGAAAGTGGTGTTTCACCCCCAATGCGAACGTAACGGGCTGCTCCATAGTTAGCTGGCGGTTTGGGGCCGGTGACGGCACCGTATTTTACCGTGTTCGTTGCAAACCGTAGCATTCGTTGTGCAGCACTAAAATGATCAAAATCCTGATAAATTAAGATGGCAACAGGGTGGCCGATAATAGGGGGCGTCTCACCAAGAGGGACTAAAATATTGGTGCCATAGAACCCTTTTCCCATACTAGTATCTTGAGGAATATTTAAACCATCTCGTATAAGGTCTTCTTGCAAAACAATTTTATCGGGTTGTAGATTTGGCCCTAGCATTGAAATGTCGATGCCTTCAAAGGTTTTATTCGCTTCTGTTGCTTTTAACATAAAGGCATAACTTTGTTTTTTAGGCCAGCCAGGAATATCTTTTGCTCGGTAATCGCGTGCAAAGTTTTTGCGTCCTGTTACCTTCTCCACACCGTCCCAACGAAAACGAGCTTTACCATTTTGACCGATCCAATCTGTTGGGGGTGAATCTGAATCAAGCTCCATTGCACTAGCAAAAGGTAATTTACCGACCATAACAGCAATACCTGCAATGGTTCCGAGTTTGATAAAATTGCGTCTAGAAATTTGTCCCGACATTTAGTGCTCCCTGATTATATTCTTAGGAGATTTTATTAGTGATGGAGATAAATAATTCATCTTAATTGTTAATAGTAATATTATTTTGTTTCGATGATATCTATTCTAAAATTGATGATTAATATCAGATTGCTCAGTAAGTTAGATAAGAAATTATGTAAATAGTAAGGTTATCTATAGAGGTATATCAAGAATGAGTAAAGGGATTTATTCAAGAAAGTGAATAATATTGTTAGAGTCATCTTAATATGACAGTGTTGAATAAAGTCACTGAGTTTTATCGGGGTATGATTTAATTAAATCAAATGGAATATTATTAATAAATACATAAAATCAACATGTATTTAATGATATAGAATCGGTTGTTATGCGCTGATTTGGTGGCGAACTATCGAGCTTGTTAATATTGCTACAAGCTCGATAGCTGCTTTTTAGTTGTTACTGACGTAATGCTTTAATTTTATCTGGGGTGACATCTGCGGGTTGTCCCCCCCATTGGACCCGAAGGAAATTTACCAAATCACTGATTTGCTCATCTGTAAGTTGGCCTGCAAATCCAGGCATACTTTGCATGTTTTGGTTATTTGGGAATGGTTGTTCAGGTAAACCATCCAAAATGGTATTAATTAAATTAGTACTATCTACATCACGAAGCGTTGAATTACCTTTTAGCGCAACAGCGACATTAGGTTTTCCTTCTCCATCGTATGAATGGCAGCCAGAGCAAGTTTCCAAGTAAATTTGGTGGCCCTGTGGAGAACCCTCACCTATATTTAATGGTGAAGTTGCGGGTGGGTTGTCGCCCATTAAATAGGTCGCAATGGCTTTGTTATCTTCAGGTGTGAGATGTTGTGAGCTAAGATAAATCACCGGGTGCATATCACTGAAAGCAGACCCTTGCGGAGCGATACCGGTCATAAAAAATTGTTGCAAGTCCTTTGTTGTCCAACCGCGAGCTGCGAGAGCTTCAGGTGTAATATCTGGCGCCATAAAACGGCCTAAAGACCCACCTTTCATAAAGTTATCTAAATCCATTTCACCAAGTTTTCCTCTTGGAGTATGACATTCAGCGCAGTGCTCTAACACATTGACTAAATACTTTCCTCGCAACCATTCAGGAGAGCTACCTTGTGAACTATTTGGTAGGGGCTTATCGTTAAAAAACAATAAATTCCAGCCAATCATTGCCATACGTTGGTTTAGTGGAAAGGGCAGTTCGTTCTCAGGAGGAGCGACATCGACAGCAGGTTGGCTCATGAGGTAGCTGTAAATAGCATCAGAATCTTCACGCGTTATTCCTTTATAAGAGGTATAAGGCATGGCCGGATAAAGGTGCTTGCTAGGGGGAGAAATACCCTGAGTCAAAGCGGTATAGAACTCGTCTTTTGTCCAACGACCAATACCGAAATCAGCGGATGGCGTTAAGTTACTGCTGTAAATTGTCCCGAATGGCGTATCCAGAGGGAAACCGCCTGCCAGTGGTGCGCCATTGGCACTTGTATGGCATGCAGCGCAGTCACTCGCAAGGGTAAGGTAATGGCCTCGTTCGATTTCTTGTGCTGTCGCGGTAACTTTTTGCACTGGGCCATCTAATGTACGGCTTTCGTACCAATACAGCACAGCCCAAACGATAACAATGATGGCTATAAGCCATAATAGAATGCGTTTAATCATTTTATGGTCTCCTTGAGTAACCCTGGAGTACTGAGGACCACATCGCGTACGGCTTCGTAATAACGCACATAACCGGTACAGCGGCAGATATGATTATTAAGGGCTTGTTTAATCGCTTCTTCTAAATCTTCTTCGGCAATTGGGTTTTTCTGCAGTTGCTCAATAAAAATAGTTGCAGCATTAACAAAGCCGGGGGTGCAATAACCGCATTGAAAACTAAAGTGTTCAACAAAAGCTTGTTGCACTGGGGATAAAGTAATGTCGCCATTTTCTTCTTTAGTTGCAGCGCCTTCAATTGTGCGAATACTTTTATTATTAAAAAAATGAGCCCCTGTGATGCAGGTTCGTATTTCTTCACTTGTATCGGATGGGTTGTCTAATATCACGACACAAGCGTGACAAATACCTTGCCCACAGCCGAGCCTTGAGCCTGTTAGGTCTAGGTATTCATGTAAGAAATCAATCATCATTAGGCCAGCAGGGACATCTATCGGTCCATAGGATTGGCCATTGATAGTTAGGGTGAGAGGAAGGAAATTTATGCTCATGATATTACCTCTATGATGTCTTCAGGGCGAACTGGCAGGCGCAGGAAGTGATGTCCTGTTGCGTCAGCAATGGCGTTAACGATAGATGAAACGACAGGGATCATTACGACCTCTGCGACACCTTTAGGGGGATCTGTTTCTGAAAGCCCCGGTAGGATTTCATTTGTCTGCTTCCAGACGGCAACATCACTGGCTAACGGCATATGATAACGGTTGAAATTCCATGTTCCGTTACCCGGTCCATCTTCATAGAGAGGTAAATATTCGTGTAATGCGTGGCCTATCCCCATCGCGAGTCCACCTTGGATCTGCCCTGAGACAAGCTGAGGTACAATAAGGTTGCCACATTCAACAACAGTATGATGATCTAGAAGTTCAACATGCCCCGTTGCCTTATCAATTGAGAGCTCAGAAAGTGTAGCAACAGCACTGTAGTAGGTGACACCTGCATTATTACGTTGTGTGTCAGGATAATAGGCTTTTTCACGATGCCAAACTTGGTAATCTTGATCTGCAAAGCGTAAAGAAAGACCATCAATGTATAAACGACGTGTCTCACCATTAATTTTGAAGTCAGCTTCAGCCCATTGCCAGCGGTTAAATACGTGGCAAACGGCGCCTGTAACCCCACCCATTTGGAAAGTTCGTTCAACTAAGCGAGATAAACTCAGTACTTCTAATCCATTAGCGGTTAAGCCATTTTCAACCCAACGCGCATCTTCACGTCGAACAACGAGAGGAGCGGCTTGTCCATTACCAATACCTTCTTGCCAAATAGACATCGCAGCAGGCCATAAACCATATTCGAATATTAATCGAGCGGCTTCATTCGTACTTTGAGTGAAGTAATAAGCGGAATTACTCGCACTTGCTGGTGAACAATAATTAGGTGTCCAAAGAGGGTTCTGTGCTAAGCGTTCCTGTTCTTCTTGTGACATAGCGAATGGATTACCACTCGAAACCATCGGTAATACAGACCAATCAACGACAGAAAAATGAGCTTCTTCTGCAGGTTTACCTAGCCATTTAGCGCAAACCACCGACTGAGAGGTTGACATACCTGTGCCAATTTCCGCTCCACTGTGATAGATAGCAATTTTACCTTCAGGAGTTAGCTCGACGCGGGCAAATGAAGATTCAGCTCCTGTACCAAAGTCTTTTTGTACGCATGAAATACCTGTGCCAAATAGTTTTCCACTATTTTTTGCTTCAAAGTCGGCTTTACGTTTGGCTCTTTCTAGCCACATGGGGTGCTCAGCGCAACGGGATAGCACTTCATCGGCACGAATTGCGCCGCCAGGGATAGCGCCTTGGGTATTTTTCATACCTGATTTAATCAGGTTTTTCATTCGAAACTCTATAGGGTCTGCATTCAGTAATTTTGCGGCTTCTTCCATCAACATATCGGTGGCAGCCATTGCTTGCAAAGTCCCATAGCCACGAGCTGAGCCAGCATCTACAGCCCTTGACGCAATCCCGACTGCTGAGAGATCACTACGAGGGACGTAGTAGATTGCTTGGGCGCCAGTTGCCCCGACCATAACAACCGAAGGGGTAAAGTTACAGCGCCCGCCACCATCGCCAATGAATGATGCAGAAAGCGCTTCGATTTTGTGGGTTTTTTTATTAACGGCTAACGTGTAATCCATATCAAAAGCATGGCGTTTAATACTGGATTGAAATTGCTCATAGCGGTCATTGGCTAACCGAATTGGTACACCATCACCATAGAGTGTTGCCATAGCACCATAGTATGGAAATGGTGCATGGTCTTTGGAACCATAACCCACGGTAAAACAAGGATGTAAGAAAATTTGTTTAATCGGAAATTTTGATTTTGCCAACATCTCAGGTAGCGAAGCTGCGACTTCTTGAGGAGATTGAGTTGGAATAACTAAATGGAATGATTGGTTTTTTGCATCATACCAACCATTAGCATTATCAGGCTCAAGTGCTGCGGTATCAATAGATTGTGAGAAATAGTTACGTTTAATAATTAGCCAATCTTCAGGTGGGTTTTCTAACTGCTTGGCGAGTTCATCAGCATAAAACATGCCTTCTTCGTCCAGTTTTCCGCCTTCACGCCCTTCGGGCCAAACTGGTAGATGTTTTTTCATCCCGATAGGGGAAATTGGCATGTCTTTTAGACTAGAGTATACATCTGGTGAATAAGGCGTTTCTCCGCCAATTCTTACACCGCGGTAAGTTCCCCAAGGATTGCGTTCGAGAGGGCCAGTATAAGCGCCATATTGAATGATATCATCACGGAATTTTAGCGTTTCTTTCGCGAAGTTAAATCTAGCGAAGTCATGATAAATCAATAAAGCGACCGCTTGACCTAGATATGCGGGGGTTTTCCCTGTAGGTAACAACATGTCATCACCATAAAAGTCAGGGAAGGCGACACCATCTTTTTCTAAATCTGCTGCCGTCACAAGGCGATCAGGCATTAACCCATCTTTAAGACGACTGAGGTCAAAACCTTGATAGATTTTATCGGCTTGAGTAACTCGAAGTAGAAATGCATGACCCTGTTTTTTGGGCCAGTGAGGGATATCGCGAGCGCGTATATCTCGAGCAAATACTTTTTCTCCTTGAACTTTGGAAAAGCCATCAATTCGAAATTTTATTTGCTTATCTACGGGATTCCAATCTGGAGATTGAAGGATTTTTTCCTCGAATAGCACGTCAAAGGCACGGCTATACAAAGGCGCTAAATAAACAGATATCCCAGCAATAACGGCACATTTTAGAAAGTGTCTGCGGGAGAGTTCGACATTGCTTTTGCTCATAATACACCCTTACACTTATTTTTACTGTATCAGTGTTTTTATTTTTATAATTGCATTGATATTTATTCTATATCCATTTAACTATTGTTCAACTACTAATAATTAGCAAATTAATGAAAACTAAAGCTTGTTATCTTATTGAATATACCTTATCTATGAGATACGCAATAAATATATATACACATAACGTAACCTATGAATATTGGCATTTTAATATTAGCAGCAGGAAAAAGTGAACGTTTTCAAAAGGCTGGAGGTAAAGGAAGTAAATTAAATCTCGTGCTTGATAAGCAAACAGTTTTTGAGAAAACTTTATATAATTCAATGGGTAGTGGGCTTCCGATTCATGTGGTTACTCGCCCAAATAATGTTGATGTTATTAATAATTGCTTACAGTTTAACATTTCATTTTCATTGTTAAATAGTGATGGGCTGGGTGATTCTATCGCATTAGGTGTTAAAGAAACATGGCACTTAGATGGGTGGTTGATTCATTTGGCGGATATGCCATATATAAATAGTGAGTTATTTGTATGTGTAGCTAATGAATTAAAATATCATTCATTAGTAAGACCTATATATCAGGGGTGCCCTGGTCATCCTGTGGGGATATCTGCTAAATACTATTTAGATTTAATTAGATTGACGGGGGATGAAGGTGCAAAATCGCTATTACACCATAATGTTGTTTATGAAATGGATATAAATGATAAAAATGTTATTAAGGACATTGACTATCCAAGTTTTGATAACAAATAGGGAGCAAATATGTTGCGTGAAGATGTTTCTGTTATCTCTCAAGCGGTTGTTTGGATAAAAGAAGGGCCTATCTGGCTATGTACCGTATTGAATACTTATGGCTCTTCACCTAGAAGCCCTGGCTCTCTTTTGGTTGCAAGAAGTGATGGTCAGTATTCAGGCTCGCTTTCTGGAGGTTGTATTGAGGAAGACTTTATTCAACGAATTAAACAGACTGAATATACGGATAGCAGCCAAGTCGTACGTTATGGGCGAGGTGGCATCGAAGCCAAAGTAAATTTACCCTGTGAGGGGAGTTTAGATGTTTTAATAGAATATTTACCAAATAATGAAAAATCACTTAATTATCTAATCGAAATTCAAAATGCATTATTGGGTTATTCTGCAATTATCAAAAAAGTGACATTGCCGCAGCCCGGAGTGATTAATACGGTAAAGGATATTGAGTTTTCAACACAGATAGAACGAGATGGTCACGATATTCAATTATACATTGCAGCTCCCCCAAAACTGATTATTGCTGGCATTTCAACAGTTGGCGCTTATTGTGCTAATTTTGCACTCACTTTAGGCTTTGAAGTGATTATTTGTGATCATAGAAATGATGAGTTATCACGTTTTTCGCAGCAAATTCCCTCTCAGATAGAAACTATACCTGTATTTCCTGCCCGTTATTTAGAAGAAAAGGGGTGTTCTCCTAATAGTGCAATAGTTTCATTAACTCATGACCCGCGGATCGATGATTTGACATTAATGGAAGCGGTAAATACAGATGCATTCTATATTGGTGCAATGGGCTCTGTAAGAACAAGCGCTCGTCGAAGAGAGCGTTTAGTTGAGACGGGCGGTATGTCAGTCGATGAAATTAAGCGTATTCATGCACCTATTGGTATTCCTATTGGGAGCAAACCCCCCCCTGAGATAGCATTAGCTATTATGGCGGATATTGTTGCTTATAAAAATGGGGTGAATTTGTCTAATCAGGTATGTGATAAGAAAAAGTTGATGACGACGGCTTAAATAGCGTGTGATATTGAAAACTAAAGTTTCCTAACCATGGCTTGGATGAAAAAACAGTGAGCCTTTAATTTTAGGCCTCACTGTTTTTATTGATAGCGAGGTATACAGTTAAAGTATATTAGGACTGGGAAGCAATAACCATAATCTCAACAAGTACTTGGTCACGAGCCATATTAGCTTCAACCGCTGCACGCGCAGGGCTATTTTCTACAGGCATCCAATTTTCCCATGCTGCATTAAAGGCGGAAAAGTCTCTCGCCATATTTTTAATCCAAACTTGAGCAGATAAAATACGGGTTTTATCACTGTTGCTTGCTGCTAATAAAGCATCTATTTTCGCAAAAACTTCTTCAGTTTGTTGCGTAATATCGCCAGTTAAATCATTCGGTACCTGCCCTGATAAATAAACAATGCCTGCATGTTCAACACTATCAGCTAAGCGTGGTTTTGGGTTATTACGTTTAATGAGCATAGTTACCTCGTGAATCCAGTTAAAGAAATAGGTGATTTTTGTTCTGTAATAAGTTTAGTTAATATTTCTGCACTACCAGCAGCGAGTGTGAAACCTAAACTGCCGTGACCAATATTTAGCCACAAATTGTGGTATGCAGTTTTTCCTAAAATTGGGGGTCCTTTAGGTGTTGATGGACGTAAACCAAACCAACTTTCGGCGCTATCAACTTGTGGTAGCTCAGGAAAGGTTTTTTTTATGATTTTTTTGAGCGCTTTTATTCTATTTTCGCGTAAGCCAGCCGTGTCATATCCAATATCGACCATGGCAGCAATACGGAGTTGGTCATTAAGTTTGGCATAGACAATCTTATTTCCGTAATCAGTCACGTTAATTTTAGGTACTGTATTTTCTGTTTGTGGATATTTCACACTTAAGCTATACCCTTTAAGACCTAATATTGGCACATTAATTTTGAGCGACTTCAATAATTCACGACTGCCGTTACCTGCACAAACAATAAAATCATCGGCTTGAATTATTCCCTGGTGTGTCGCTACGCCTGTAATACGGTTATCTTGTTTAATGAAATATTGGACTGATTGTTGTAAACAAAGATTAAATTGCGGTTGAGTTTGCAAATATTGCAAGAGATTTTTACAGAACAAATAACAATCAGCACTTTCATCATCAGGGGCATAGATGGCACCGACTAATTGGGACTGTATATGTTTTAAAGAGGGTTCCAGTTCGATGATTTCAGCGGGTGTTAATGTTTTTTGGAATTGTTTATCGGCGGTTTCGCTGGCTTTTAGAAAGCTTTTCGAATCACGGTGTATAATTAGTTTGCCTGATTTTTCCCACGCAAAATCGCCTAAATCACCTTTTTGACGCCATAAATTCATCATATTTTGGCTTAATAATGATAAGCGTAAAAGATGGTCTCCATTGATTCTATTGGTTTTTCGGTTACAAGCTAATGTGAATTGTGCTAACCAAGACCATTGGTGCACAGACGGGGTTATCTTTAAATTTAAAGGCGAGTCGTTTTTCCCCATCCAACGCAAACCTTGTAAAGGCACACCAGCATCGGCGAGTGGGGACACATAGCGATAACTAAGCTGACCACCATTTGCAAAACTGGTGTGCATTCCAACATCTGTTTCAGACTCAATTAACGTGACAGTTTGCCCCGCTTTAATTAATGCATATGCGGTACTTAGTCCAATCACACCGGCACCGATAATCACCACATGTTTAGCCATAATATTCTATAACCAATAATCACTAAGGAGTTATTATTTAACGGTGAATAGGTTAACTAAACAATTGAGTTTTCATTACCAGAGTATAACTTTTGGTTAACTGTTTTATTCCTTTTTTCCAAAGTTAACGTCAATGTATTGACGTAATTTTGTGCCGCTTTCGTTAATGGTCTATCCGCGCGATGAAAGACGGAGACTGCGAGCTGTAAATCTTCTTTGAGAGGGTAAATCATTGATTCGGGTAAGGTATGCTCAGCTGAGAAAATATCGGTGATGCTACACCCCAACCCAGCTTGGACGAATTCAGCTGCCATATGATAAGTATGAACGCTAATGTTTGACTCTAAAAACTCATGGCGTTCTTGTAATAATTGAGCCAATGAATCTGAGCCAGGGTGTATCCAACGCTGTTGATCAATATCGATAAGAGAAACAGGTGAGTGTGATGGTGGTTTACTGTCTACATAGACCAACGGAATATTAGCAATCGGCAGCATTGTGATCCCACCTTCAATACTTAGGTTGAAGCCTATGCCAATATCTAAGTCTTGCTGAGTTAATAACTGCATAATATCTGTTGTGTGATGTGTTCCTATGGTCAGTTTAATATTGGGATGTTTTTTTATAAACAGAGCCGTTACTTCGGGAACGAGGTTTAACCCCAAGCTGGGGAGACACCCTACAGCAAGTTTACCTTGAGGGTTACGTGATAAGTTTTGTGCTAAAATTCTTAGCTTTTCTAAGTTGTGATAAACTTCTTTGGCTTCTTCAAACAGCAAATTGGCTTCATCAGTAGGGAGCAATTTCCCTCTTATCCGCTGAAATAACACTAGCCCAAGTTGTTGCTCTGCATGTTTTAAGGCTTTACTGGCTGCTGGTTGTGAAATATGTAAAACTTCTGCTGCACGAGTTAAAGACCCACAGGTCATGACTGCATAAAAAATATCAAGATGCCTTAATTTCATTGTATAAAACCTACTATTTTTCGCTATATCACTATGTTAGCGAAATCATTTAAATTAATCCGGATAAGTCATCACGTTGTTACGATGAATGTGAGCGATTACTCTATTTTTCGCTAATCAAGTTTTTCTTAGCGCAAAGGAACCAGTAAAGTTCAATAGTCTTTGAGGGGAAACGTGGGTAACTGAAAAGAAACAGAGAAGCGAGCCTATAGCTTTTTGTTATAGGCTCGCAAGTTATACTATCGTGTTAAGTAAAGTAAGTACCGATTTCAATAAAGATCTTAATTATGATGCTATTTGCAATATCAACAATAAAGGCTCCAACCATTGGAACAACTAAAAAGGCTTTATGTGATGGGCTAAAAGCTTTGGTAACTGTTTGCATATTGGCAATAGCTGTAGGGGTTGCCCCCATACCAAAGCCACAATGCCCTGCACTAATAACGACAGCATCATAATCTTTACCCATCATCTTAAAGGTAACAAAACAAGCGAATAGCACCATAACCATAGTTTGTACGGCAACGATGATTAAAACAGGCCCAGCCATACTCGCTAATTGACCAAATTTGAGTGACATTAATGCCATGGCTAAAAATAGTGATAATGCGACACTGCCTAATACATCAACGGTTGGCTCAAAAACCTCATGTTTAAATACATGGGTTAATACATTACGGATAATAATACCAACAAATAAACACCACACAAAAGTAGGTAAATGCAACACGGTATCTTTAAATAATTCACTGATATATCCACCAGCGACGATGCAGATAATTAACATCGAAATGGTCTCAATCACATTATTTGCATTAATTTTCCGCTTAACGCTAGGTTGTTCAAAAGCCTCAATAATTGTTTCTTTTTCAAGTTCAGTGGCTTTTGGAATAGTGACTTTTTTCAATAAGTGACGAGCAACAGGACCACCAATTAACCCACCTAAGACTAAACCGAGGGTAGCGCAAGCCATCGCTAATTCAACTGCACCTGTGACACCGTATTTATCAGCCAGTATTGGCCCCCAAGCTCCTGCATTACCATGCCCACCGGTTAACGTCACTGACCCCGCAATTAAACCAATAAATGGGCTTTCATTTAATAAAACCGCCATTCCCATTCCTACTGTATTTTGAATGGTAATCAAAATGGTTACTGCGATGGTTAATAAAACGAGAGGTTTCCCTCCTTTTATTAATCGAGAAAAATCTGAACTTAACCCAATTGATGAGAAGAAGGTGATCATTAGAATGCTTTGTAGTGAAGCATCGAAAGTAAATGAATAACCTACTGTTTTATCAACGATTAATAAAATTATGGCAACAATAAACCCACCGACAACGGCTTCAGGAATATGGTTTTTTTGAAGAAATGGTGTGTATTTAACGACAAACATACCAATCAATAGCGCCAAACAAGCGACTAATAAAGTGTAGCTGGCATCTAGGATCATTATTTTACCTCAAGTTAGTTTACCAGAACTTTCACTGTTGTTATTTAACATTAGCGACAAATTAAATTACTTTGCTTAACTTTTGTTTAACAATGAGTTTTGTTTGGGTATCTATAACTTTTAGTTAACCATGATCTATAACACTATTTAGATATTGTTTTTTTCGTCGTTGAGTATTTTTGTGAGAATATCACTAATTATTTGTTTTTATGGTTTTTTTTGTTTTTGTGCCGTTTTTATATCGTAATGATAATGGTGTAAATGAGGTGTTTTTTTATCTGAGAAAGGTAAAGAGATAATCGAAAGGAATGATAAGAAGTGTGATGTGTGACATAAAAGAAAACCGCCACTAGTAAGAAAACAAAATAGTAATCTGTATGAATAATATAAGGTTTGTATCAAAAAATTAGCATTTTAAATAGTGACAATACCGGTTTTAAATTTATGGCTTAGAATTAAATAAATAACATTATTATTAACAAAAATCACAGTTTAATTTTGTTTGTATATTGTTATTTAGTGTTTTTCAGCATCTTTTTATTATTATCATAATAGGTTAATAGTTTAACTATTTGTTTTTTATCTTAATAAAAGATTGTTGACACTCATTTTTATTTTAAAGTCTTATTTTTTCTTAATATAGTGAGAATAAAATTTTTGCTATGATGTATTACTAAAGCTTATGTAAATCAATGGAGAATGTAGTTTGATCAAGGCTTATAAGATTACTCGGTAGCCCACTTAGTTATGATGATTTTTATGGAGTGTTTTAAATGAAAAAAACCATTCGGCAGGTAACATTCGAATTATTACGTAAATTAGGTGTAACAACCGTTTTTGGCAATCCAGGCTCAACAGAAGAAACATTTTTAAAAGATTTTCCGAGTGATTTTCGTTACATCCAAACTTTACATGAGTCTTCGGCTGTTGCCGCAGCTGATGGTTATGCTCAAGGTATGCGTAAGGTTGCTATGGTGAATGTACATACATCAGCAGGTTTAAGTAATGCGATGAGTAATATATTAACCGCCTATATGAACCGGACACCATTGATTATTACTGCCGGCAACCAAACGAGAGAAATGTTATTAATGGAACCTTGGCTGACAAATATCGAACCCGAAACACTTCCGAAACCGTGGGTGAAATGGAGCTATCAGCCTGTACGTGCTGAAGATGTCCCTGCTGCATTTATGCGGGCTTATGCTATGGCGTTGCAACCACCCGCAGGGCCTGTGTTTTTATCAATTCCGCTGGATGACTGGGATAAAGAGACACAAATGACTATGCCAACTGTTCGTTCAGTTTCGGAGCGTATTGGTTATGATCCTCTTCGTTTACAGGAATTTGCAACTGCTTTATCTAACGCTGAAAACCCCGTTTTGATTTACGGTTCAGCAATTGCAAGGGGACAAGGGTGGGATGTGGCTATTCAATTGGCTGAAAAAATCAATGTACCAGTCTGGTCTGCTCCTGCATCCGAACGGCCTCCATTTCCTGAGGATCATCCTTTATATGCTGGTGGATTGCCTTTTGCGACAAAGCCATTATCAGAAAAACTGAAAGGTCATGATTTAGCTATTGTGGTCGGTGCACCCGTTTTTCGCTACTACCCTTATGTTGCGGGAAGCTATATCCCTGATGGTATGCGCTTATTGCATATTACAGATGACCCTATTGAGGCGGGGAGAGCCCCTGTTGGTGATAGTTTATTAAGTGATGCCGTTTTAGCGCTGGAAGGGTTGCATCAATTGGTGATGCCAAGAAAAATGGCTAAAACAGTGGTTAAGCAACCGCATGGTATGGCTCCTCATTCTACAGCAGAGACTCAGAACACTTCGGAAATATTAAGTGCCTCTCAGTTATTCCGCGCTCTGAGAGAGGTTTCCCCAGAAGATACTGTACTTGTTGAAGAATCCCCGTCTAATTTAGGCGAGTTACACCAAGAATGGCCGATAACGTTACCCGACTCTTTTTATACATTTGCGAGTGGTTCGTTAGGTTGGAATTTACCCGCGAGTGTTGGTATTGCACTAGCAGAGAGAGACAGTGGGCGGCATCGTCCTGTGATGGCAATTATTGGTGATGGTTCAATGCAATATTCTATTCAGGGTTTATGGAGCGCAGCTCAACATAATTTACCGATTGTTTTTGTGATACCTAAAAATAATGAGTATGCGATTTTAAAATCATTTGCGGTACTTGAGAAAACACCGGGGGTACCGGGGCTTGATATTCCAAACCTGGATATAGTTGCATTGGGTAAAGGATACGGTTGCAGCGCGGTAAGGGCTCAAACCGTTGATGAAGTCAAAAAAGCCTGCCAAGAAGCATTTAATCGTAATGGACCCACGGTGATTGAAGTTCCTATTTTACCGTCTATTCCTCCACTTATCTAATTAACAAAAATAGTCCCTAGAATGGGGCTATTTTTGCCTATCTTTTATTGTAATAATAGCTAAATTAGCGTCACTCATGTGGAGTTAGAAAACATTATAAAAAGGTTTTTAGAGCGTTATGAAAAATTCATATCAGGTAGCGCAAACATTGTCGATTTTACAACGGCATCTTTGCGATTCATTGATTGCCGTTTACCTTCATGGTTCAGGCGTGTCTGGCGGTTTAAAGCCGGCAAGTGATATTGATATATTAGTTGTCATTGATAAAGAAATGACTCATGACCAGAGAACGCTACTAGTTTCTGATTTTATGGTAATTTCTGGGCTTTATCCTAGCGATCCTCAAGGGCGTCGGCCATTAGAAATAGCTGTTTTTGTTTCAGGCGAGTTAGCCTCTCTTTCATACCCAGCAAAATGTGAACTAATGTATGGGGAATGGTTACGGCAAAGTATTGAGCAAGGGCAGTTGGAAGGTCAAGTTTACGATCCTGAATTTACTTTGATGTTAGCGCAAGCACAGCAAGAAGCTGTTAGTTTATGGCAATCAAAAGAATATCAACTCCCTGTTGTTAATGAACAGCAAATAAAGCAAGCGATGTTAGATTCTCTCCCTAATTTATTGTCATCTTTAGACAGTAATGAGAGAAATGTTTTACTGACATTGGCTAGAATGTGGAAAACCATGGAAACTGGGCAGTTTGTGACAAAAGATAAAGCCGTTGATTGGGTCATAAACCGGGTTCCGGATGAACTACAACCCATCCTAATAGGTGCCAAAATGGCTTACTTAAATGGCATCCCAACTGATTGGATAAAGAAAAAAATTGAAATACAGAAGCTAGCAAAGTTTATGGAACTCGGTGTCATGAATAGTTTTAAATAAACTTTATCAATATATGTAGCTTTAAATACGTTATTTGTTTCAACAGATAGAATTTGTCTGATACTTAGATACTTTAATAGAATTTTCTTTATAATTTACAGTTGGTTGATATTTTAAAACGGATAAAAATGACAAAAAAATTAATTAACCCTAAAACGGTATTTAACTCTTTGCAGTATGGCTTTAGCCAAGCAATAGAAACGAGTGGAACACGCCAATTATTTTTATCGGGGCAGGTTGGTGTAAATGCTGAACAAGAGACTGTAACTGGTGGGATGTATGAACAAACAGTTCAGTCACTGATTAATATTGAGCATGTATTACGTGAAGCGGGTGGGGATTTATCCCATGTCGTGATGTTACGTATCTATATTAAAGCAGGTTATGATAGTGACGAAGAGCAGCTTGCTATTACAAATGCATTAAAAGAAAAGTTTGGTGAAATGCCTCCCGCCTCTTCTTGGATTATTGTGACAGGCCTTTCATTGCCAGAATGGCTAATAGAAATAGAAGCACAAGCGGTATTAAATTAGTGTTAGCTTAATTAAAAAAGGCCGCTGATTATGAGCTGACCCCAGTCATTGGGTAACCAATTTCTGGGAGGCACGTCATTATTTAAACTCTGGCCTTTTTATCATTCAGTGAGTATTAGTGTTTTACTAGTGTTGAGAAATAATACACGAGAGGGACTGCTAGAATCCATAAACTGATAGGGATCTCGCGCCATTTACCAGCAACAGCTTTAATTAAAATATAGAATAACAACCCGCCAGCAATCCCTGTTCCAAAGCTATTGGCAATTAAGGTGATCATCACCATCATTAAAACAGGTAACCCATCAGTAAAGTTGCCTAAATCAACTTTACGTAGACCACTAAACATATTTAGACCAATCAAAATTAATGCGGGCGCGGTGGCTTGTGCTGGGATCATTAATGCAATAGGGGTAAATAATAACATTAATAAAAACATAAATGCTGCGGCAAGAGCTGTCATTCCTGTTTTACCACCCGCTTCAGCGGCTGCCGACGACTCTATTAATGCTGTTGCAGCTGGAATGCCGACCATTGGTCCTAATGCTGCTGCGATTGAGTCAACGATAAATGGGCGGTTTATATTCGGCATATTACCTTCTTTATCTAATAGACCTGCTTCGCCGCCAACGGCTAATGTTGTTCCCATGGTAGAGAAAAACTCAGCAGCAAAAAAGACAAATAAGAAGGGTAAAAATGCAATATTCAACGCACCAATTAAATCAACTTGCCCAAGAACTGGTGCGATAGAATGAGGAACACCAATAAAACTTTCAGGTAGTTTTGTGACACCAAATGGAATACCTAAAATAGTCGCAAATAAAATGGCCCATAATATTCCACCGGGAATTTTACGCGCTTGTAATGCGATAGCGACAAAAAAACCTGCAAGGGCAACTAAAGCACCCGGTGAAAGGAAATCACCTAACATTAATGCATTAGTTTTTGGATTGGCTAATACTAGCCCAGCATTGCGAAAGCCTAATACAGCAACAAAAAGCCCAATTGATGCAGTTAATCCGAGTTTAATTGATTGGGGTACTGAACGAGTTACTACTTCACGTAAGCCGAATTTGGTTAACAGAAAAAATAAAATACCAGACCAGCACGCAATACCTAACCCTATTTGCCAATCTATTCCTTCGCTGCCCGCTAGGGTAATACCAACGAGTACCGACCCGCCAATTCCAGGACCCACAATAAAAGGTAAATTTGCATAAAAAGCCATTAATAAGCTGGCAAGCACAAAGACAATAATGGTCCCTGTTGTTGCAGCGCCTTTATCCATTCCACCCGCGGCTAATAAACCAGGAATTACCACCAATAGATAAGCGGCAGCTAAAAAGCCCGTGATACCCGATAAACACTCAGTTTTAATTGAACTTCCGCGTTCTTTTAATGCGAAGCGTTTTTCTAACCAACTCCCTGATGTTGGCGTATTTATTGAATTTTCAGCCATTAATAGGCTCTCCTGTCATTATTTTTGGTATATTCGTATTTTTAGGTCATTAGTGCTCGGAAAAATGAAGAACGGCATCAACAAGTTGACGTGTTGTTCCATCTGTTAATCCTAAGTCGGTTAAATGTGGCCCTGCATTACAGGCTAGACAAGTTCCTTCTATCGCTTTGAAAACACGATAAGGCGGTTCCCAGTCAGCAATTTTATGGCTTAACTCACGTAATTGACGGAACTGCTCGGCGAGTTCTGAGGCGGGTAAATCCGATAACATGCCCGCAATTGGCATAGCTACATGGGCTAAAATTTGTCCATTTTGGACTAAGGCCATGCCTCCACCGCTTTCTATCAATAAATTGGCGGCAATCGCCATATCCTGTGGGTCACGACCGAGCACGACAAGGTTATGAGAGTCATGTGAATAGCTAGTAGCGATGGCGCCGCGTAATTCACCCCAACCTTCGAGCAGGGCAATCTGTGGTCGTGCATCATGACGCCCATGGCGGTGCTGAACGCGAATAAAACTAAAATTATCAGGAAGTTGTACTATGCCATTAGTAACTTGCACATCAACTTCTCCCCATTGAGTAAAGCGGGCGCCATGGATATGCCGCAATCTAGCTATTCCGTTATTCACTCCATCAATTTTAAGTTGGCAATCATCCGCGGTAATTGGGGAAAGATGCATAGTATCTCGAGGTGGTAAAATATCTGATGGAGAACTAATGGCATGTATTAATTTGCCTTTTTCTGCAATTTTTTTACCTGCTACATAAACGGCTTGTGCTTTTAACGTTGTCAGTGAGTCAAAGAGTACGAAGTTAGCTTTTCTGCCTGCGGCAATTAAACCAAGGTCATTACGTTGTAAGCGAATAGCCGCATTGAGTGTTGCAAAGCGCAGTGCATCAGTTGCTGGCATGCCATATTCAATCAATAGGTTGAGTAAAGCGATAATACCACCTTTTTCTATCAGCATATCGGGTGGAACATCGTCGGTACAGACTGTGATTTGCGATGATAAATGGGGTAATGATCTCAGTGCATTCACAATGTCAGGGAGTAAGTAGGGATGGGAGCCTCGAATTTCTAAAGTAAGGCCCGCTCTGAGTTTTTCCAGCGCGTCATCAGCGGAAGTTAACTCATGGTCTGAAGTAACGCCTGCCGCGAGGTAAGCCTGCAATTCGGCACCTTTTAACCCTCGAGCATGCCCTTCTATTAATTTACCGGATTGGAGCCCTGCATTCAGCACCTCCTCCATTTTTTCGCTGCCATTGAGTACGCCATGCATATCCATAACCTCGGCGACCCCCCGCACTTCAGGCCAACTAAGCATAGTTGACATTTCTTTGCCTGCGAAATCTGCCCCCGACATTTCCAACCCTGGCGTAGATGGGACGGATGATGGTGCAGCAACCATAACGTCTAAAGGTAAATTACGACTAGAGTCAATTGCATAGCGGACTCCCTCTAATCCTAATACATTAGCAAGTTCATGGGGGTCCCAAAAGACGGCAGTTGTCCCTTGAGTTAGAACGATTTCTGCATAACGAGCTGGTGGAAGGTGAGAACTTTCTAAATGGACGTGAGTGTCAATTAACCCAGGTGAAATAAAATAACCCGATAAATCATGAACTTCTTTTGCATCAGTGCGTGAACCTGTTGGGTGGACACTTGCAATCAAATTATCTACGATACCGATATCTGCGGAGCGTATCTCGCCTGTTACCATATCAACGATATTGGCTTGTGTGAGTAAAAGGTCAAAAGGAATATTGCCTTTTGCGGCTTGAATAGCATTACGCCGAGTTTGCTCTGTTATGTTCATAAAAATACCATTTATATGATTTATGGTTGCTACTTTATGAGCAAGGCAAACGTTTGCCAAGATGATAAAATTTATCAGGCTATAAGAGAAGGTTATGATAGGATGAATATTCCATGATTATTCAATCTGCAGACAATTAACGATTATGACAGAACCTTGGCAACGGCTGCCGGCACTGACGCTCAAACAATTACAGTATTTTGTCACTTTGGCAAAGCTGCGTCATTTTACTGAAACAGCTAATCGTTTAGCTGTAAGTCAGCCTGCACTTAGTAGTGCTTTACGGCAAATTGAATCTGTTTTAGGTGGAAAGCTAATTAATCGAACGGCATCATCAGTCACATTAACGGAACTAGGTGCTGCTATTTTACCTCATGCACAGCAAATCCTCAGTGTGTCGCATCGTGCATTTAGTGATATTCAAAAAATCATCGAGGATGGTGGTGATGGTATAGTGCGTATAGGGCTTGTTCCTTCTGTGAGTTCATTAGTATTTCCATCTGTTCCTGAACAATTAAACCAATTATTTCCTAGATTAAAAACCGAGTTTTATGATCAAACTAATGACTCACTCGTGAACCAGATAATTAATCATGAAGTTGATTTTGGCATAGGGGTTCTAGACAGTTCAGTTCCACAAGAGCTGAGTATTTCCCCATTACAAGATGACCCTTTTGTTTCTGTTATTCATCATGATGACAGGTTAGCGAACAATGAATTTCATTTACCTTGGAAATTACTGAATAATCGCGACATTGCTGTATTTTCTAAAGGGAATATTCAACGTTTAGTTGCTGCAACAGTAGAAAGCCATCGGCTCAAATTAAATATTCGTTATCAAGTTGATTATATTGAAACTCTATATGGTTTAGTTCGTTCTAAACTAGCTATTGCCATCCTACCTCAACTTTATACTGTTCATTTACGTGACCCTGAACTGAAAGTATTACAACTTCAGCAACCTGAATTAACTCGTACAGTCGCTTTAATGCGTAATAATCAGCCTCTTACACCAATGATGGAGGATGTTTATCAAGTATTATTAAAAGTATTACGTGGTCATAATGGATAATATTTAAACTATTTTAGGGTGTTGATTGCAACAAAATAGATAGTTAACAGTAAATTAGTTAGTTAAAGCACTTATCGTAAAGTTATTTTTATCAATATCAATTAATAATATACTGTTAGCATTGCTGGTAATATTTAAAGTGAGAGATAACCCCCCTCATTCAGGTGTAACATTCTGATTATTTAGAATAACTATAAAATTATCATTTGGAAATAATATTATGAAAATCATCCTAAAAATTATTTGGTTTATTGCCGCAGTCATATCTATTTCTGCTTGTGATGATTTTCAGGCGTTAGATGGAAAAGGTAAATTCTATTACACTAATCCTAGTACAGATACAATGACCTTTAAGTTAGATGGTAAAGGTTATGATATTTTACCGGATGGGAAAGGGGTTATTTTAATTTCTAGTGGGTTACATCATTTAGAAGATGAAAAAGGGCATATAACTGACTTTTTTGTTTTTGAAAATAATTCAGGTGGGATTATTAACCCAAATCAGTTTGTTTATTATACTTTATCTGAAGTGTATGCGGTTGATGGTAAAGAAAATAGGTTTCAGCCTGCTAGTTACCCTGTTACCATTAATGGTCATGAGTTAGAAATGCCTATTCGAAGCTCAAATGCCACGATCATTGATGCAAATATATTTAGATGTAGTTACCCTGTAGGGGAAGCATTTCCTGAGTCAATTACCCTTTATGACGATAATTTAGATGGGAATATTAAATCTAAGTGCTTTGATAAGCTTGAATTAATTCAATATATAAAAAATGAATATAACAAAAACCTATTACCTCAGAAAAATCATCATGGTTTTTTAGATTCCGTGAATATAGATTTTATGTATGTAGAACCCACCGCTGATTTTGCTAATGCTAATGTGCAATTAAAAGCAGAAAAACTAGTAAAATTGGTTAGAAAGCTGAAAGATTCTGATGATGCTGATATACATAAAAAGCTGAATGAAGAATTCTATCAAGCGACAACTGAATTAGTTCATGAATATGCGCAGAGTTCTGCATCTAATACCGTTTCTGAAAATGTGAAATATAATGAATTTATCCAACAAATTAATTTACTCAGGGAAAATGGTATTTGGGTAAGGTAAATTTAACTTATTCTAATTACAGTGATATTTCTACACATAAGAGCTAATTATTTAGTAATGGTTCGTCTCATTCTTAATTAAGAAAAAGCTTATTAAGTAAGCAGAGTAATCTTATTTGAAATAATAGTAGGAAAAGAGACATTGGATATGGAAGTCTTTATATCAACCATACCAAGGAACTCGGCAATGAACCTATCAAAGCAATCTGTTTTTGCTGTTATATCAGCAGCATTTTTATTGTTGTTCACTACTGTTGCAAGTAGCAAATCAGTTGTCGAAATTAAGAAAGAACCTGATGTTTTAGATCTCGTTTTTATTCTCGATAAAAGTGGATCAATGTCTGGTTTCGAATCAGATACTATTGGCGGCTATAACAGTGTTCTTGCTGAAAATAGAGACAAAAAAGCCAAAACTTACATTACGACACTGCTATTTAATGATAAAACAAGCCTGCTCTACAATAGGGAACCTATTGATAAAGTAGCTAATTTAACGCTGGATGATTACCCAGTTGGCGGTTATACCGCACTATTAGACGCAATTGGGGAAGGCATCGAAAAAATGCGTGAAAATAGAAAAGTGACTAAAAATAATAATGTTCTATTTATCATTATTACGGATGGTCAAGAAAATAGCAGTCGTAAATATTCTCAAGCTAAAATTAAAGCGATGATTAAATCAGCGGAAACGGAAGATAAATGGGATTTTATTTTCTTAGGTGCAAATATTGACGCAATTTCTGAAGCTGAAAACATTGGCATTAAAGGTGCTAATGCGACGGGGTATGTCCAAGATGGTACGGGATATGATAAAGCTTATCGTGCTGTCAATAAAGCGGTTGAATCAAAGCAGATGTCTGCACCAATATCAGAGGATTGGAAACAGGAAGTTGAAGCGGATGTGAAGGAACGCCAAAAATAATAAATGCAGTAAAGCCTAAACAACAGTGATGAATAGATAATATTTAGGTGATATAGCCAATGGCTAGTGATTAAGAATATTAATTGTAAATGGTAAAAGCCCCTCAGTAATTGATTGTCTAACTACTGAGGGGCCTTTTACATGATAGGAGAGTTAAATCACTTTATTTGGTTTGTTTTAATGCTGTAAACATTTTTTCAGCAAGATAACCTTGTGAATTTTTTACCCCCGGCAAGACGAAGTAGTACCCACCACCGAAAGGCTTTATGTATCTCTCTAGGGGTTCACCATTGAGACGTTTTTGAGTATCAATAAAACCCGTTTTTAAATTTTGTTGAAAAGATACAAAGATTAGCCCCATATCTAGAGCACCAGACTCTGTTAAGCCTAAAGAATAGCTGTAACTTCTGCGCCTAAGCTTGGCAGTATAACGTTCAGGATTACGAGGCTCAGCACGGCGCATATGAGAGTCAAACAATATACGATCGCCATGTGGGTCTTTTTCAAAGGCTGGGTCATCATGTTCATTTTTCATCCCTATTGGTGCTCCGGAGTCTTTATGACGTCCAAAATCGTTTTCTTGATCTTCTAATGGCGTTCTATCCCAAAATTCAAGATTGAAGCGTATTAAGCGCACGGCTTGGTATGTACCGCCATCACACCAAGAAGGTTCTTTACTTCCATCTGTTATCCAAATCAGTTTATTCATCAATGATGTATCAGAAGAGGGGGCATTGCCCGTTCCATCCTTAAAACCGAACAAGTTAATTGGAGTCGAGTGATTGTCGATATCTCGTGCAGGTAAGAAACCGTCAATTTTCCATAATGGGAAGCAATAGGGAGATACATGGCGTAAAATATCCCTTAATGCATAAATAACACTTTCTTGGCTGTTGGCACATATTTGTAGTAAAAAGTCCCCACCACACCATTTTTTCTCTAGCCTATCGTTAGGGAAACTCGTCATTTCACTGAGGTATTTAGGTTTAATTTTGTTGAGACCAAATCGGTTATCAAAAAGGGAGTTTCCTAGTGCCACAGTGATAGTGAGTAGGTCAGGTTGCAAATGTGTCCCGAGAATACCGGACTCAGCTGGAGGCATTTTATCATTTTCTGTTGAAGGTATTGTTTGTGGTTGGGTAAGGTATGCAATGCGCTCGGTTAACAAAGCGAAAATAGTTTGTAGTTCTTCAACAGTATTCGACGTAATATTGAAAGCGATAAATGAGGCATTTTTAGGCTCGGGTGTTAATACACCGGCTTGGTGTTCTCCAAGATAATTAACCGCTTTATTGTAAGTGGGTTGGCAATCAGCGAATTTTTCTTTAGCTTTTAAAGTTGGAATAGTTAAAACCGCGCTACCAATAGCGAAAGCTTTTAATGCATTTCTTCGTGACATTCCTGTTGCTTGCAAAATACTTCTAGGTTTAGCTTGCATAAATTTATGCCTTAATATTTATAGTAAACATCAACATCGAGCTGAGCCCGTAACTTTGCTAAAGTTTCGGCTTGTTGAGTGAGTAATGAATAAAGTGCCATTTTGTCTTGTTGTTTTAGCTGGCTATAAGGTTGATATGTGCTATCAGCCATATAATATGGCTGCATGATTTTATTGATCCGTAGAGTATTTTCTTGTAATTGCTTAAGTGTATTCTTTTCAATAAAAGGTTGAATAACGTTGATGATTTCTTGCGAACCTTTTAAGTTAGCAGCAATATCGGTTAAATCAGATAAGCTGTAGATATTTTCTTTACCCTCTAATTTTGTTTCTAGGATCATTTCAATAAAGTCAGCGGAAGCTTGTACTAATTTAGGGATCTCAATAGTTTCTGTTGTGACTCGTTTATGCAAATCGCGCCCTTTAATGAGTAACTCTTCATTAGCCGCTAATGCTTGTGTTGGATCTTTTGCAGCAAATAATTGGTATTCAACAAGATGAAACCCAGTAAAGCGATAGTCTTTTTCTTTATCGAGAAAATAATCTGCCCTAGGGTTAATGGTTCTATCTGTGTTACCGAATAACACTATAATTGGACGAACAGTCTCGTAGTGTTGATGGGCTATGATGTAAGCGTGTTGAGCTGCCGATAGCTTCCCTTGTTGTAAATTTTGCTGTAGTAACTCTAGCTGGATAACCATTTCTGCTAATTCAGCAGTGATAAAATTCATGTAGGTATGGATTGAATCTTGGTATTTCTCTGGAGTGGGGATATCCCCTTTAGCAATAATGATGTTATCCCCAGTCTGTACTGGGGACCTTAGTGCTTTGCCATAACTTAATGAAGGAACAACGACCCCTAATATTAAGCTAAAAAATAAGCATTTGAATTTATACCTTAGCAAGCTGCACATTTTTTTTGCTCCTTGCAAATAGCGGTATCACAATTACCCAATAGAGAATAAAGGTTATTACACTTAGCCATATCGGTTGTGAGCGATAGGCAAAGAAAGAGGAAATAAAATTCCCCGCAATACCTGAATCATCCAGTAAAGCGGTAGTATCCCAAGCGGGATAAATTAAAAACTCGGGGATAGCAAAATCATACTCAATCAGCAGGTTAGCACTTTCTTCCACCCCTTTTAGTAGAAGTGATAATGCAAGGAAAAGTAGGATCACCCCTGTAACTTTGAAAAATATAGCCCAAGAGATTAAGCGATTGGTCAATAAAAAAGCGTAAAGGGTCAGGGCAGCAATTGCTATTCCGCCAGCGACTTCGATAAAGAATTCAGATGCATTATTGGTTGTTAATGACATAATAAAACTAGAAAGGAATACCACAATTTCACTCCCTTCACGGGCAATTGCGATGGCGATAATGAGTGAAGCTCCCCACCAGTTATGGTGTGCAGCATTGCGGTTAATCCCCGACTCAATTTCTGCTTTCATAGAACTACCGTGTTTATTCATCCAATAAACCATTTGGACGATAAGAACACAGGCAAGTAATTCCATAAAGATCATAAACAATGATTGGCCTGTATCATCGAGGACGTTAAATACGCCATAGATAAGCAGTGCAAGCAATATGGACATTGCTAGCCCAAGGGCAACGCCCCCCCATAGGTATTTCATGCCATTACGAGCATCAGGGTGACGTTTTATCCACGCATAGATGATACCGATAACTAAAAGCGCTTCAAAACTTTCTCGCCACACAACAAAGAGAACTTGCCCCATGTTACATCCTTTTATTTAGCAATGATCTCGCCTTTCGGGTGAGAAAGGTGAAAGTCATCGAAGAAGCTATAAGTACCTGGTTTTAGCGGCGCAATGACAACAACAGAACTTGCGCCTGGCGCTAAAACTTTTTCTTTTCTCAATTGAATACTTTCAAATTCAGCAGGTTCTGTACCCGTATTTGTGATTTTAATGCGAATAATTGTTTTGGCGGGGACTTCGAGCACTCGAGGAATGAGGTCTCCATTTTTCATTTCTAATTCGACTGTGAATTTTTCTGCCGCAAGTGAATATTGCGGCGTAATAGTGCAAGCAATAAGCAGTATAAAGCTCAGTATTGTTTTCATCTTGGCTTATCCATTTTAAGCGCAAATAAAAAAGGGCTTGCGTGGAAAGATTCCCCGGTTAAGCCCTTAACTAATTTGGTGAGAAATTAGTAACTACCTTTACGACCAATACCCGCGTAGTCAAAGTCCCAAGAGACTTCAAAAGGCTGGAACCAAGGAGCGACACCTGTTTCTTTATCAATATGGCGACCAAAGGCAACATCTTTATTGTGTGAAGGTGGATAAATTTTGTAGACCACACGATATTTACCATTGCCGTCTAATTTGATGTTTTCCCCATAGTGAGGGCCATCACTCGCTACCATTGGCATAAACGTACCTGTTTGCGTTTGTGGTTTATCAGCAAGTTTTGTAACGGAATATTCGATTGTTAGGTAAGGGACCCAATCGCCTTCGGCGAAGCCATTCGGATTATCTTCAACAGCATGGATATCAGCTTCCAAATGAACATCTGCTTTGTCTGCGGGTAAATGAGACATTGCATGGTGACCTTCTTCAGTATCCATTGTGATGGGTTGTAAATAGACCCCTTGGATTTCCATTCCATTTTTGATCACTGGGTGGCCAAGTGGATATTCTTGAGCGAATGCAGCGATTGAAAATAGCGTGAGACCCGAAACAGCAGCTTTGTATGCGAGTTTCATTATTTCGTCCTTACCATAAGTAATATTGAGTCGTAATGATAATCATTACTATTGGTAAAAAACAAGCAGTAATTTTTAATGGAATAGGCATTAAAAGGGTAAAAATACACTTTTTTTATAAAAATCTATATGTTAGAAAAAGTTATTATTCTTAAAAAAATAACTTATTCATAATGTGTTCTATTAGGCAGTTTATAATTTTATACATGATATATTTCGCTGATTGTTATGAAATTAGTTAAAGTTCTTTTAATAAATTCTTTTGATTGATAAAGAAAGGGACAACTATGCAAAAACGTTATCTTGATTGTTCAGCCTCAGAGATTGCCAAGCTAAGTAAAAAGACGCTATTAGAGTCAATTAAGGCCAGTGAGGGGCGGCTATTGGTTTCTGAAACCATTGGTACTATTCAACCCGTATTAATGACAGTCACGAATGCGGAGCTAGCCGCGAGTCAAGGTGCTGATATTTTGCTGTTAAATGTTTTTGATGTTAATCAACCTATTCTACAAGGGTTACCAGAAGGAACGGCTCCTGAGGCGGTGATTCGCACTCTTAAGCATTTAACGGGTCGGGCGATCGGTGTGAACCTCGAACCAGTTCCAGCAGGGTTTAATAACCCAACGCAAGATGCACAGTGGAAAATATCGGAAGGGCGCTTGGCAACAGTAAAAAATGCACTGAAATTAAAAGAAATGGGGGCTGATATTATTGTTCTAACGGGCAACCCCGGGAACGGTGTTACTAATGAAGAAATTAACCAAAGCCTTAAAGAGCTTAAAGCCGTGGTAGGCGAAGATATTGTTCTTATTACAGGGAAAATGCATGCAGCGGGTGTTTTGAATGCTTCTGCTGAACAATTAATTACGGAAGATGATATTCGGGCATTTATTGCCAGTGGTGCTGACATTATTTTATTACCAGCGCCCGGTACCGTCCCTGGGATTTCATTAGAATTTGTACAAAAAATGGTTGGTTATTGTCATTCTCAAGGGGTTATGACAATGACAGCAATTGGAACCTCCCAAGAGGGAGCTGACTTACAAACGATTAGGCAAATTGCGTTAATGTGTAAAATGGCAGGGACTGATTTACATCATATTGGCGATTCGGGCTACAACGGAATTGCATTACCAGAAAATATTTTAAATTATGGTATTGTGATCCGTGGTGTTAGGCATACTTACTCGCGAATTGCCCGTTCAATCAATCGTTAGTGCAATTTATTTTCTAGTTAAAAGGGCTATTCTGATTGGCTCTTTTAGCTTTAAAAATTCATTATTATCGCTAAAAATTTATACAATTCCTTTTCTTCTTCAGGTAAAATTTCGCCCATTTTTCTAAAATAATAAAAGAAGTGAGTTATGTCGCAAAATACTAATTCGGTGCCTAAAATTGGCTTCGTTTCCCTTGGTTGCCCGAAAAACCTAGTTGATTCAGAACGTATTTTGACTGAGTTACGCACAGATGGCTACCAAGTGGTGCCAAGTTACGATGATGCAGATTTAGTCATCGTCAATACCTGTGGTTTTATCGATAGCGCAGTACAAGAATCGTTAGAGGCGATTGGTGAGGCGTTAAACGAAAACGGCAAAGTTATAGTGACTGGGTGCCTCGGCGCAAAAGAAAATCAAATTCGTGAAGTTCATCCAAAAGTCTTAGAAATCACAGGCCCACATAGCTATGAACAAGTACTAAACCATGTTCATCACTATGTCCCTAAACCAGAACATGACCCTTTCTTTAGCTTAGTTCCCGAACAAGGGGTTAAACTAACGCCTAAACATTATGCTTATTTAAAAATTTCGGAAGGGTGCAATCATCGCTGTACTTTTTGTATTATTCCTTCAATGAGAGGGGATTTAGATAGTCGTCCAATTGGTGATGTATTAAATGAAGCGAAGCGTTTAGTTGCATCTGGCGTAAAAGAATTACTCGTGATTTCACAAGATACTTCTGCGTACGGTGTTGATGTTAAACATAGAACGGGGTTTTGGGATGGGCAGCCAGTAAAAACCAGCATGGTTGGTTTATGTGAACAACTTGCTTCTATGGGGGTATGGGTGCGTTTACATTATGTGTATCCATATCCACATGTTGATGACGTGATCCCATTGATGGCTGAAGGAAAAGTATTACCTTATTTGGATATACCTTTGCAACATGCTAGTCCAAAAATCCTCAAATTAATGAAACGTCCTGGGGCAGTGGAAAGGACATTGGAACGGATTAAGCGTTGGCGAGAAGTTTGCCCTGAGTTAACGTTGCGTTCGACTTTTATTGTTGGCTTTCCAGGGGAAACCGAGGAAGATTTCCAAATGCTATTGGATTTCTTAGCTGAAGCTAAGCTAGATAGAGTCGGGTGCTTTAAATATAGCCCAGTAGAAGGTGCGAAAGCGAATGAGCTTGAGGATCAAGTACCTGAAGAAATTAAAGAAGAGCGCTACCATCGTTTTATGCAATTACAACAACAAATTTCAACGCAGCGTTTACAAGATAAAATTGACAGTACAATTTTAGTGATTATTGACGAAGTTGATGATGAAGGGGCTGTTGGGCGTAGTATGGCGGATGCACCTGAAATCGATGGTATGGTTTATCTAAATGGTGAGTTTAATGTTAAGGCCGGTGATATTGTTAAAGTTAAGGTCGAACATGCTGATGAATATGATTTATGGGGCTCGATAGTTACCGATTAATAACTTATTGATTAGTACATTTTATAGCCTGCTTAAAGATAAAAAAAGCAGGCTATTTTTATTCATTGATGGCGAACTATTCGATTGCGTGTGGTAAATTGATGTAGATCAATGGTGAAAAAACTATCAATAAATAACTTGATCTAGAATATAAAAATTAAATGGGAAATTGACATAATCAAATAACTCTTATCGAAGAATAAGGATGACTATGTCGGCTCATTTAATATTTCCAACAGCAATATCGAATAAATTTAATCATTATAATTCAATTGATTATGATTTTATGATGAACCTTGTTAGTGGGACCATCATGGATGGATTATCGCCATTATATAATTTCAACATCGATGTTTCATGCATTAGCACGCAGGGCGAAACGCTATGGCTAAGTAATGAATCGAAAGGCGATTTTGAAATTGCAAACCTATTATTAGGGGATATGACTGAAGGTGCGAGAACAAGGTTATTTGCCAGCCCAATTGAGTTACATGGTACATTCTATTATTTAGCCCCTGTATATTGGCCTACCGATGAACTATTCCTGATCGTGGCTTTTTCAACCGTTGGAGATAACGGTAATCTTCTGCTCGCGCTAGCTCAATCTCTTGCTAGAGAAGCAAGTGAAAAACTAAAGTGTCACTATTATTTGCAGAAAATACCGTATGAAGCGAAAGGGGAACAACGTTTTGCTAACATGGATATTCAATCTGTTGAAAAAGAATTGATTATTGAAGTCGCGCAAGCCTGTAAAGGTAAAATCCAACAGATGCATCAGGTGCTCAATATGGGGAGAACAACGCTGTGGCGTAAGCTAAAACAATATGAGATCAATATTAAAGAATATAAGTAATCTATAGCCTAGTTGTATCACTGCATAAAGCCAAAAAGAGTGCGCTTCTGACTACTCTTATGGCCAGTCATGAGCCATAAAAATAGTGAAGCGCAAAAGAATTAGCCAATATTGTGATCGGTCGTATGGAAAGGCATATTTAGCTTACCTCCCTGTACTGCTATCAGATGTATTGGGATAAAGAGAAATGAAAAAGTAAGCTCATTATGACGAAGTAGTTGAGGTATGTATGTTGTAAAAAGCTTTATTTTTTTATATTTTCGCTCGAAGGAATTGTTAGCAAAAAAGCAACAGATTTCATAAAAATATGTTGTATAAAATATTTTTGAACAGTAGCTTAATAAAGCTTAATTCTATCATCTTATTAGATAAATTCGGAAGGTTATCATTACGACTGAAATTATTAATTAACTTAAGTGGCTCTTTAGTCAAATATAGTGTATTTATATTTTTTCTGTAATTTATAAATTTTAGTTATTATTTTTAAATATACAGGATTTTAATCTATATTTATCTTAGATTATATAGATTAATCATTTTTAAGGGAGAGAATTTCTGATGGTTTAATATCAAACCATCAGAAATAATAATTTACATAAGAAAGGAAACATATCATATAGATTAAATATGTTTAGGATAGGTATTGATATAGTCGTATTCTTGAATAAGCTGAGGAAGTGATTTAATACCTAGTTTTGTATAAATATTAGAGCGATGAACCTCTACAGTTCTAGGTGATAAAGAGAGTTTTTCTGCCGTTTCTTTACTCGTATTACCTTCTAATATCATATCCATGATTTCTCTTTCTCTAGTCGAGAGGCGAGCAAACTTATCAGATAGATAGGTATATTTTTTGTGCTCTTCATGCATAGAGACGAACAGTTCTGTTGCATTACTAATAGCATTCAAAATTTCAGTGTCTTTGAAAGGAAAAGGAAAAAAATCAAAAGCTCCAGATTTAAAGCTTTCGCGACACAGATTGATAGAAGGCTCTTCAGCAAGTACAATAAATGGTACAATGCCGAAATTGCTACTTATATTGTTTAATCTATTAATACGGTTCTCATCATTATTTAAGAATAATAAAATACATTCTTTCACATTGTTCTCGAAAGGGTAAGTATAATTACTCATAAATGTTTCTTCGTTATTATAAAATTTAAAGAGGAAACCAAAAGATTCCATCATTAATTTCAGCTTATTCTTAAAGACATTATCACTATCTATGATTACGTGAATGGTGTTATTCATCACCATACTCCTGTTAAACTGATTTGATATTCATATTAATTTGATAAAATACGTAGGTAAATAAACCGAAAAATGAATTTGACGGTAATATTTTCTACTGATCGTTGTTCTTTTTATTAATGTATTACTGACCTTAATTTATATTAAAAATATCATCTAGTTAAATTTAATATAAAAATAGAAACAATGGTTAAAGTTTGTGTCAATGCGTAAGATTCGATTAATGTTATGTAACATATTAGGTGGTTTTACTTGTTTAACGAGTTTTTTCCCTAACAAAATATATAAAAAATTTATAAGTTCTTCCAATAATATCGCAAATAGCTAATCATAAAAAGTCTAAAATGTGGGGCTGAGCGAAGTTTTGTTAAGTATTTATACCTGTTTTAGATTGATTAACAGTGGGTGCTTTTTATATCTAACATGCTAAAATTTATCCTCGACCTTTTTTAATGAGTGAATATACTTAATGGCTTCTTTAAAAGATGTAGCGCGACTAGCAAATGTTTCATTGATGACGGTATCAAGGGCAATTAATAGCCCTGGCTTGCTCAAACCTGAAACATTGAAACAGGTTCAGCAAGCTATTGAGTCACTTAATTATGTCCCAGATTTTTCTGCTCGGAAGATAAGGGGGAAAAGTTCAAAAATTTCTACAGTAGGTGTTTTAGCGCTCGACACAGCGACAACTCCATTTTCAGTAGAAATGATCCTTTCAATAGAACAAACAGCAAGGCAATTTGGTTGGAGCAGTTTTGTGGTTAATATCACATCAAGTGAAGACAGCGAAAGAGCGGTTCGCCAACTATTGTCCCAACGTCCTGATGGTATTATTTATACCACAATGGGGCTTCGAGAAGTCTCTATTCCAGAAACGCTACATAATAACCGTCTTGTTTTAGCTAATTGTGTAGATAAAGAAAATAAATTTCCGGCCTACATACCAGATGATTTTAATGGCCAATATAATGCAGTTGAACGTTTAATTGATAAGGGATATCGCCATCCATTGTGTCTTTATATCCCACAAGAAACATTGGCTGGGAAAATTCGCAGTGAAGCAGTTGAGGCGGCGTGGAATAATGCTAATTTACCTAAACAATCTTTAAAACAATATCATTTAGAACTAGGTGATGAACATTATTTGGATGTTATAAATTTAATCAATCGTCACTTTAAAAATAAGAAACCAGATTTTGATGTCGTCATTTGTGGAAACGACCGCATTGCATTCTTAGCATATCAAGTGTTGCTTAGCCATGGATTACGCATCCCTCAAGATATTGCGGTGCTTGGTTATGATAATATGATTGGTGTTGGGGAATTATTTTACCCGCCATTAAGCACTGTGGTATTACCGCATTATCAATTGGGGCAACAAGCCGCTTTACATATTATAGAAGAACGCCAGTTAGATGGGGTTCAATACGTTGCATGCGACTTGTTAGAACGTAACTCATTTTAATATATGAATATTTAATTATTTCAAGAGGTTGTTGGCCACTGGTGTAGTAACAGTTTCTTAATATTCCCAACAGAACTTCTCTACTTATACGATAGCTTTTTCGAGATGCCAATAGGTTGCTTTTTCTAACTTTGCTTGGTTATTTATTGCAAATAGTTTTAAATCTCGCTCCCCTTCATGTGGGTAGATACGGCAACTAAAATTAACGTCACCATCGTTAATGAATATTTCAAGACTGGAGCGATCAACAAAAGCATGTATTTTTAGCTGCTGGGTTTCAGGTAATGGAACACTGCGGCTATCACTAATTGTATATTCAGGATAATGGCGCATTAAGGTTAATCGTTGGTTTTGGTTATCAATATAAAACTGCACTCCGTAACCAATCCAAAAACCAAATTTCTCCGCGGGGCTCTGTTGTAAATCCCAAATAAGTTCTAGTTCACAACAGGAGGCATCTTCATTCACTAAAACCGTTGTGTTCTTTTCTAAATTTATTGTGGGTAAGTGCGTAGTGGATTGCCGTAAAGACTTTAATTCTTCAATAGGTCTAGAAATAATTTTGCCTTGTTCATTAAGAGTAAACTCTCTGGGTAAAGTAAAACAACCTGACCACCCATCTTTTTGGGATGGCATATGACTTTCCCACATATCCATCCAAGCTATTGCAATACGGCGACCATCTTTCGATAAAAAAGTTTGTGGTGCGTAAAAATCCTGCCCAAAATCTAATTCGGTAAATTGGTGAGTAATTGTATAAGGGGAGTTTGGTGACCAATTCCCGACTAAATAACCATTTTGAAAAAGATTACGATATTGGTACTTTTCAGCTTTTTTCCCTTGAGGTGAAAATAAAGCAATAAAATGTTTCCCTAGAGGAAAAAAATCAGGGCATTCCCACATATAAACACCCTTATCATCAGTTTTAGCCAGCACTTGGTAGTTTTGCTCCCAATTTAATAAGTCTGAAGTGCTAAATAAGAGTATTTGACCATGATTATGGGGATCTCTTGCACCCACCACCATCCACCACTTATTGTTTTGCTGCCAAACTTTTGGATCACGGAAATGCATAAACCCTTCAATTGGCGGAATGACAACTCCTTTTTTTTCAAAATGAATACCATCTGTACTAATCGCAACGCATTGAGACTGAATAATTTGGCTGTCATCACCTTGATTACCCAACCAAATATGACCCGTGTAGAACAGATAGAGTTCACCGTTATGGCTAACTGCGGAACCCGAAAAACAGCCATCACGGTCATACTCTTCACTAGGTGCTAATGCAATAGGTTGGTGCTGCCAGTGGACCATATCAGTACTTGTTGCATGCCCCCAATGCATAGGCCCCCAGCTAGCGCTAAATGGATGATGTTGATAAAAAGCATGATATTGACCTTGGTGATAAATCAACCCATTTGGGTCATTCATCCAGCCAGCAAAAGGAGCGAGATGATATTGAGGATAGAATTGAAAATCTAGGTTTTTTCTTGATGTTTGAATGGTGTTATTCGCTAATTCAAGTTGATTTTTCATTGTGCTTCCTTAGTTATTTCCCCATACCGAAATGGATAAATAAGATGAGATAACTCGTGCGTTTCTTTAATGATGTATTTATACTAATGTTAACGTTAACAGTTTGCTAGTGAAAATTTCATTAGTAGGTAATGTATATATTCATTAATAGATAATAAAAACACGTAGTCAGTAAAGGAGATATGATGAAAGTCTGGGCTTTAGGCGATGCAGTAATTGATTTGCTCCCCCTTAAAGGGATGCAATATGAAGCTTGTGCTGGTGGAGCCCCCGTTAATGTCGCCGCTGGCGTTGCACGTTTAGGGCAAAACAGTGGTTTTATTGGCAGGGTAGGGGAAGAGGCTTTTGGGCATTTTATGCAGAAAACCTTATTTGAACTAGGAGTGGATACCAGTGCGATGGAGTTTGATGACAAATATAAAACGAGTACCGTTTTAGTCTCATTACATGAAAATGGTGAACGTGAATTTTCTTTTTTAGTTTCCCCTTCAGCAGATCAATTTTTAACTGCAAAAAACTTACCTAAATTTGGTAATGATATTTTGCATTTTTGCTCATTAGCATTGGTACATGAAACCTGTCGGGCATCGTTATCAACAGCAATAAAAAATATACAGCAAACAGGGGGATTACTGAGTTTTGATATCAATATTCGCCCACAAATGTGGGCTGATCCCGATGAAATGCATTGTGTTATCGATACTTTTGCAACGCAAGCAGATATTTTAAAACTATCGGATGATGAATTATTGTGGCTAACAAAGGAGAGCTGTTTTGATGATGCGATTTCTAAATTACAAAAGTATCCTGCCAGTTTAAAAATAGTCACTCAAGGCGCTAAAGGTTGTCAAGTATTTACGTCCTACACATCTATAGCGGTTAGTGCCTATTTAGTTGATAGCATTGATACAACAGGGGCTGGCGATGCTTTTATGGCGGGTTTACTTGCGGGAGTTTCTCAATATGGTTTGTCAAATACTGGCGACAGCTTAATGAAAATTATTTCTCAAGCGTCAGCTTGTGGAGCTTTGGCAACGACTAAAAAAGGGGCGATTTCAGCAGCGCCAACGCAACAAGAATTAATCGAATTTATACAACAGCAACCACTATTATCCCAAAGAGAAATCCTTTGAAAAGTATCTATATGGAAGGTAAATAGAAGATGGTTGTCTAATCCTCTTTTATTTATATTTACTTCGATATAAATCGACCAATATTGGAGGTGCAATCAGTTTTATTTTCTATATTTTGGCGTATGATACGAAGCTAATTTCACTTAATTAGTTTTTATTGCGGGTAAACTATGTTGCTGCGTTCAGGAGTGGCTCTTGCCATTTTTTCTTATATTCTATGGGGTATAACACCGTTATTTTACCGTTTACTTCCTGGCGCCGAACCTTTAGAACTACTTGCTGAACGTCTTATTTGGTCAGTACCAATACTTTTTTTTATTCGTTTAATTATTAAGAATAAATCTTTATGGGGCCAAGTCTGGGCTGACAAAAAATCAATTGTTTTATGTTTCTTTAGCTCATCGATTATGGCTATTTCATGGACTGCATTCACTTATGCGTTAACTCATGGACAAGTTCTAGCGGCAAGTTTGGGCTATTTTATTAACCCTTTATTTTCAATTTTACTCGGGGTTATCTTTCTCAGAGAGCGACTTGTATTTTCTGAAAAAATGGCCGTTATTTTTATATGTGCCGGTGTCGGTTATCAAATATGGCAGTATGGCGAACTACCTATTCTAGCGTTAGTGATGGGGAGCGCATTTGCGATATATGGATTAATACGTAAATTTATTCGGTTTGATGTCATTACTTCTTTATTTTTAGAAGCTCTTTGGTTATTGCCAATAGCAATAGGAATAACTTGGTGGTTAAACTCAAATGGTTTAAGTGCGGTAGCAGAAGGGGATTGGCAAGTTAAAATTCTTTATATGCTAGCGGCTCCGGTAACGATTATCCCATTGCTATTTTTCACGGCTGCAATTAAAAGAACTTCATTGACTGTAATTGGTTTAGCACAGTATATAGAACCCACAATCCAATTTTTACTTGCGGTATTTTTATTTAATGAGCTATTTGATTGGGTAAAAGGTGTCAGCTTCTCATTAATATGGATTGGTTTGATGTTCTGTATTTTAGCGATTTTGCGCAAGCAATATACTAAGTTCTCTCATAAAGATCCCTTTATTACTGGGCGTGATAAGACACCATTAGGCTAGATACTAGGCTCAGCATTCATGAACTTTGTTTCCTTTGATAGTAAAAGCAAACGATTGCGTATATAATCACATTTATTATTTTTGCGGATAAGGTCATTAATCATGAATCAATTGGGTACTGCGCTGTGCGCTTCAGCAACCAAAGTCATGTTGCTTGGGGCGGGTGAACTGGGTAAGGAAGTCGCTATTGAATGCCAACGTTTAGGCATTGAGGTGATTGCTGTTGATAGATACGATAATGCGCCAGCTATGCACATTGCTCACCGCAGTTACACAATTAACATGCTTAATGGCGAAGCATTAAAACAGCTTGTTGCCTTAGAAAAACCTGATTTTATTGTCCCTGAAATTGAAGCTATTGCGACAAAAACCTTAGTTGAACTGGAAGAACAAGGGCAAAGAGTCGTGCCATCTGCGAAAGCCGTTTTTCTTACCATGGACAGAGAAGGGATACGTCGCTTGGCAGCGGAAACGCTTCATTTACCGACCTCTAATTACCAATTTGTTGAAAATAAAGCGGATTTTATTACTGCAGCAGAGAAAATCGGTTTTCCTTGTATTGTAAAACCAGTCATGAGTTCGTCAGGAAAAGGGCAGAGTGTTATCCGCTCGGCAGCAGAATTAGAACAAGCATGGGAATATTCTCAACAAGGTGGGCGCACGGGACAGGGCCGCGTTATTGTTGAAAAAATGGTTAATTTTGATTTTGAGATCACCTTGTTAACAGTCAGTGCAGTTGATGGCATTCATTTTTGTGCTCCTGTTGGTCATCGCCAAGAGAAAGGGGATTATCGTGAGTCTTGGCAACCGCAACAAATGAGTGATATTGCATTGAGGAAAGCACAAGAGGTTGCCCAAAAAATAGTTAGCGCATTGGGAGGCTATGGGGTATTTGGTGTTGAGTTATTTGTGTGCGCAGATGAGATCATTTTTAATGAAGTCTCACCCCGCCCTCACGATACAGGAATGGTGACGTTAATTTCACAAAATTTATCTGAATTTGCCTTACATGTTCGGGCTTTCCTAGGGTACCCAATAGGCGCAATTCGTCAATATGGGCCAAGTGCTTCTGCGGTTATTTTACCTGAATTGCATAGCAGCGATGTAGTATTTGGTCATATTGATACTGCATTTGGGTCGGATATCCAGTTACGTTTATTTGGTAAACCTGAAATAGCAGGAACTCGTCGACTCGGGGTTGCTTTAGCTGTTGCTGATTCTATTGAACAAGCATTGGAAATGGCTAAGACTGCGGCTGATAAAGTTAAAGTATCAGGTTGATTTCTAATAAAAAGAGCTCATTCACATTATATGAATGAGCTTTTAACTATTAAGAATTAAAATGA
Organism: Providencia sp. AGC89; assembly: GCF_053543535.1. Taxonomy (NCBI): domain Bacteria; kingdom Pseudomonadati; phylum Pseudomonadota; class Gammaproteobacteria; order Enterobacterales; family Morganellaceae; genus Providencia; species Providencia sp. AGC89. The sequence goes on along the minus strand of NZ_JBIXLP010000095.1, from coordinate 288 downwards.
TAACGAAGGGTTATTCAAGGAAAAATTTTGTTGTAAAGCAGCAGTGGTTATCTCTCTGATAAATGGTATAAGTCATAAGCTTGCACTAATATGACGGTACCTGCATAATTTTAAAAAAGAATTTAATTGTTGCATTAGGTTATACTTTTTTATTTTAGGCGACTACTGGCATTCCGCCGTTAAAGTTCTTACTGGCGAATCTGCAGTAACTGCAATCGTGTCTAATGCAGAATAGTTAATGGTACACTGACCCGATTGACCACCCCATTTAACGTTAATACGACCAGT
>NZ_JBIXLP010000094.1:7942-134563 GCF_053543535.1 Providencia sp. AGC89 | reverse complement strand
ACAAGCAGCAGCGAAAGCTTTAGAGCAGCAGAACCAGCAGTTGGCGAAGCAGTTACAAGACAAAGCGCAGCAAGCCGATAAAATCCAAGCGTCATTGGCGGAACAAACCGCGAAATTAGCCCAGAAAGCGGCGTTAGAAAGCGAATTGGCGGCAGCGAAGAAACAGCTGGCAGAGCACCAAGCGGCGCAAAATGCATTATCGAAACAGTTTACTGACAGCGAGAAGCAGCAACTTGCGCTGCAAGCGCGTTTGCAGAAAAATGAACAGGATTACGCCACGGCACAGGCACAGTTAAAACAAGCCAATGCAGAGCTGCAAAAACTGCAAGCAAACATGGAAAAACAAACCGCCATGATGAGCCAAGCCAGCGATGAGCAAGTGAAAGCGCTGACGGCAGACTTGAATAAACAAATTGCGTTATTGAAACAAAAAGAAGCTGGGTTGGAAAAAGCGCAAGCTGAGAGCCAAACCACGCGCGAAGCGTTAGCCAAACAACAAGCAGCAGCGAAAGCTTTAGAGCAGCAGAACCAGCAGTTGGCGAAGCAGTTGCAAGACAAAGCGCAGCAAGCGGATAAAATCCAAGCGTCATTGGCGGATCAAACCGCGAAATTAGCCCAGAAAGCGGCGTTAGAAAGCGAATTGGCGGCAGCGAAGAAACAGCTGGCAGAGCACCAAGCGGCACAAAATGCATTATCGAAACAGTTTACTGACAGCGAGAAGCAGCAACTTGCGCTGCAAGCGCGTTTGCAGAAAAATGAACAGGATTACGCTACGGCACAGGCGCAGTTAAAACAAGCCAACGCAGAGCTGCAAAAACTGCAGGCGAACGTGGAAAAACAAACTGCCTTGATGAGCCAAGCCAGCGATGAGCAAGTGAAAGCGCTGACGGCGGATTTGAATAAACAAATTGCGTTATTGAAACAAAAAGAAGCTGGGTTGGAAAAAGCGCAAGCAGAAAGCCAAACCACGCGCGAAGCGTTAGCCAAGCAACAAGCAGCAGCGAAAGCTTTAGAGCAGCAGAACCAGCAGTTGGCGAAGCAGTTGCAAGACAAAGCGCAGCAAGCCGATAAAATCCAAGCGTCATTGGCGGAACAAACCGCGAAATTAGCCCAGAAAGCGGCGTTAGAAAGCGAATTGGCGGCAGCGAAGAAACAGCTGGCAGAGCACCAAGCGGCGCAAAATGCATTATCGAAACAGTTTACTGACAGCGAGAAGCAGCAACTTGCGCTGCAAGCGCGTTTGCAGAAAAATGAACAGGATTATGCCACGGCACAGGCGCAGTTAAAACAAGCCAATGCAGAGCTGCAAAAACTGCAAGCGAACGTGGAAAAACAAACCGCTTTGATGGGTCAAGCCAGTGATAAACAGATTAAAGAGTTAACTGCTGATCTAAATAAACAAATTACCTTGTTGAAACAAAAGGAAGTTGCTTTAACGAAGTTAGATGCAGAGAAAAAATCAATTCAGGGAGAATTGGCGACTCAACAAAATGAAAGTAAAAAGCTTGAGCAGCAACTCACTGATGCAAATAAGCTTATCAGTACTTTGAAAGTGGATTCACAAAAAGAGTTGGCTGCAGCCCAAACAAAATTGAAAAAACTGCAAAGAGAATTAGATTCGCTCAATTCTGTAACCGGTGATAATGCATTAAAATCACAAATAATGGATTTAAATCGTCGCATTACTCAGTTACAAGTTGAAAACGATGCGTTAAAAGCGAAGGGAAGAACAAGTTCAACAGCAGGTTTAGCTGGAAGAGTCCTTCCTAGTAAAGATTTAAAAGTAATAGCTGCAGAAAACGCGAAGAAAAACCAGAAAATAATTGAGCAAATTACCGCTCAAAAATACAGTAAACTTGATAGTAATACCTATTATAAAATTATTCAGGCCGGCTCACCGATAAAAAATGTTAAGAGTAAAGATGTTACTTTTATTATGAGGGAGCAACTAACGGATGGTAAGGTTACTGTAATGTATACTGAGCAAAACCCAGTCACATTACCTTATGACCAGTTACCGACACCGTTGAACTCATTTGTTGAACGGGCTGGAGAAGGCGGAATGGTTAAAGTGTACATCAAACCAGAAGGCGGTTATGGCGTTGAAGGGATACCGGGCGAAGTGCCACCTAATTCAATGTCTATTATTGATTTGAAAATTATTAAAGCTAAATAATTTAGCGGCTACCTAAGATTATCTTGAGAAGTAGTTTGTCATTAAAAGGCAGGCTACTTTTTTTATGGTATCAGTAATCTAGGGGGGAATTTAGTCAGTGGATGTTAATTAGAAAGAGGGACGACGGAGGGTGCCTTTCTGCCAGTTTATAGTTAAAGCTGAAATTTCTATAACTGACAGGGCATGTGTCTATGCGCGATATGCTGCGATATTAAGCCGCTATTCTTGATCTGCTAGGCGTATATCCAAACCGCTTGCGATAAGTTTGTGTAAAGTAGGATTGACTAGAAAAGCCAGCTTCCATTGACACTTCCACAATACTCATTGCAGTGTTAACTAATAATTGGTGTGCATACATAATTCGTTTTTCGCTGATCCATGAGCGTGGTGATGTAGCATATACAGTATGAAATAATTCTTTAAAGGTCGTTAACCCCATACCAAACGTTCGTGCAAACTCGCTTAATTTCCACTCTTTAAGGTAATTGGCTTCCATAAATAATTGCAAACGTTCCGCTTGTCGGCTACTGAGTTGCCTAAAATTAGATAATAATAAAGCGCCTTGCTCACTGTAGCTTAATAATAAGAGTAATTCACTTACACGAAGGGAAACAATTACTTCAGGATATTCATGATCGATAAATGAGTTCAGGCTATTTTTAATATCATCAATTAATGAATATGAGGTAAATTTAATGATGTCACTTGAGAATGTCTCATTTCGCTCTATTTCGCTTAATTGAGAACCATGTGTTGCAATAAAATCACGTAAAAACTTATCATCTAAAGCTATCCAAAGTAATTGGCAATCTACTGAAGGATCAGTCATTTGCAAGGAATATGAACCTTGCTTATGATATAAGATATCCCCTTCGTTTAAGGTTTGTAAGTTAGCTGGAGTTTCTAATAATAGTGAACCTTTCTCTACAATAAAAATACCTTTTGTCGCAAAATCCATAATATTATGAGACATACTACTATCTACACTTATTCGTTTGATAACCTGTTGGTTTAAGTTACTTTCAATTTGCATAATTGACACCTTATTAATCTCATTTAAATATTCCAAATGTAATTAGCGAAATTAAACATCACGCTATTTCTTCTATTGATATCTAAAGTCGCTACTACTAGTAAGGCTGAAATTATATTTATCGATTGTTTTTATGTCACACTGTAAATTTAAATATTAAAAAATGTTTCAAAACATGGTTTTTTCGAGCCTTTCCTTTTGTTTGAAAGGTATTTCCGTTGTTTTGCGGGAGGGGATTTTATAATATTCTATATTTTTGTTATTTATCTGAAATATTATTCTAATTTATTAAAGTCATCTGGATGTTAATATTTTGTTGTTTTGTTACGCGTAACGTGAGTTTTTTTCAATTTAATGCTTGTTTGTCATTTTATAGGAATTAGTGTTAATTATAGGTATGTTAATAATGACTATAAAACTCGTCAAAAGTAGTATTGATAAGTTTATTTTACCAATACTAATGTTATTACATTGAGTTATTAAAAACATCAATCATTACGATTGATGTTTTTTATTGAAAGTGGGGTAAAAGGGATGAAATTGAGACATTAATCTTGTTTTTTAATCAATAGGCAAAACTGATAGGTTTGATAGGTTATATAAATATAGATTTTAATAAATAGTTTTTAAGGGTTACTATTTTTTAGATGTCCATCATTACTGAAAAAAAATACATTTTATAAATTTTTGCATAGGGCATGGCCTATTAAGGAGATTTTTAGCAACAAATAGCCCACTGAAGAAATTTCAAAAATTACAGTAGGATATTGCTAAAGGGGGGATTATAGATACAAACTGATAATGGTAAGGCTCTTTAATCATTATAAGAAGATTAGTGATAATCTGCCGATGGGGGTTATATTGCTTTTTTAATGCAATGAAGTGGAATCTACTGTATTCGCTTATTATGAACTTTCTTTAGAGTTTGCTCTCTTATTAACCTTAGGTGGCAAATCAGGGACGGGTTTACGGTCATCGAGAAGGTGGCGTATCGCGAGTATTGGGTGATGAATAAGCATTTTTGGGCCAGCCCAACGCATGATTAGCTTCATTTGTTCACGCATTTTTGGTTGGTAACAATGGATAGGGCATTGTTTACAGGCGGGCTTTATTTCACCATAACGGCATTTCTCTAGTCGATTTACGGCATAAAAATAGAGTTTTTGATAATAATCGGGGGCATCATTGGTTGCTGGGTGTGCTTTTTCATAGATTTTTATCATCTTTTCAATTGTTTTAATTTCCCGATTAATACGTTTTCCAGCCATAACAAGTCCTCTATTACAGTAAACATACATTTAATATACAACTTTATTGGTGTAATGAATAGTTAACGATAAATTATTGAGTAATTTATTGATGGTGTTCAAGAAAGCGGTGGATTTTACTGAGGGCTGAAAAAGAGGGTAATAAGCTACCCTCTTAAATAAGAAAGTATTAATAACTTAATGGCGGCTTAAAATATCAGCCAAATAAAGTCATATTAACTGCTTAGCTAAAGTCCCACTTTTTTATAAAAGCGGCAGAGAAAGCTGAGCTAGTATCGTTGTGGTGAGGTGGCTGATCACCTATTCGACAACATTATTTTTTGCATTTCATCTTTAAGATGTAATTTTTCTTTTTTCAGTTTGGCTACGTGTTCATTATAACCTGCGCCTGAAGGGCCCTCGAGCTTACTGATTTCTTTGTCGAGTTGATGATGCTTTTCATAAAGAGTTTGAAAACGGGGATGTGTAGATACTAATTTTGAAACTAAATCTTGATCTGCTGATAACATACTACCTCCTCAGAATGTATTAAGCCTCAAGTTCAGTATAATCAGTGCCTAACTGTTGTGCATTAAAATAGGGGGTAATTTACATAATTTTTATCATTTTTATGATCACTCTACTAAAATTAAGTATGATTACGTTAATACTGGGGGTGATTTATTTTTTTGTAATTAAGAATCATCCATAGTGATAATTATGGTGTAAATAACTTAACATATAGCCAAGTATGGTTTTTTTAATTGGTTTTATCTTCTGAAATAGGAATAAATAATGAAGAAAGCGATTTTATCTGTAATGGCAGCGGCACTGATTTCATCTTGTGCAGTAGCAACGGAAGAGTTGGAAAAGATCGCGCCATATCCAAAAGCAGAATCAGGTATGACACGTCATGTCATTCAACTTGCCAATCAACAAAATGAAAATGACTTTATGGTTGAATTAGTCATTGGGAAAACCATCAAAGCTGATTGTAACCGCCAATGGTTTATGGGAGATCTGGATAAAAAAACATTGGAAGGCTGGGGATATGATTACTATAAACTAGATGAAGTCAAAGGCCCTGCCTCTACTATGATGGGCTGCCCTGAACCTGCGAAAGACCGTTTTGTTTCCACACAATTAGGCGATGACGCTTTTATGCGTTATAACAGTAAGCTGCCAATCGTGGTTTATACGCCATCAGATATGCAAGTTAAATACCGAGTTTGGTCAACCGATGGTAAGCTAATGGATTCCATCAAAAAATAATTAAAAGAATGCCGCATATTGCGGCATTTTTTATCAGAAAATATTTAACGAATAACAAATACCGAAGTTTTAGCATGGCGCACAATAGCGGATGCAGTAGAGCCCAATAGATAGGTTGAAGTGCTTGGGCGATGTGAACCGACCACAATTAAATCTGCGTTAATTTCTTGCGCATAATCTAATATTTCATCTTTAGCTGAGCCGATACTGACTTTACAGTTAATTTGCTTATCGGAAACTTTGATGTCTTTTATGACTTCTTCAAGTGCGCGCATCGCCAGAATTGAACGTTCAGCGGAATCTTTATGGCTTTCAGGTAGTGCTGCGATTTCAATACCAAAAAACAACTCGACACTAGGGATTACAGACAGAAAGTGAATTTCAGGTGAGCCTAGCTGCGCTAACGCTTCTACGTGTTTGAGGATCTCTTGATTCAATTCATCTTCTAACAAATCAATAGGAACTAGGATTTTTTGATACATAGCTACCTCATTTAGTGTCATTTAAAATTAATTATAGTGGCTTACCTACAATATACTATAAGTTAAATAGAAAGTAACAAATGCTATTAAATGCGCATTTATCGTGTTTTTGCAAGTTTAATATTATTAACTTAATAAAAAGAAAGGGTAATTATTATTAGTTAAAAGCTTTATTTACAATTAATAATGGGACTTTAAACGAAGAATGTGAGAATATACAGAGAAATCATTTTTAACTTATTGATTTAAAAGCTTTATCTGAATGATAATTATTTTGTTTTTCATTAAAGAATATATTTTATGAATATAAAAAATACTTCATCTAATAAAATGAGTGAGTTTGAAACGCAACAAGCAAAATTCAAAGCGGCAAAGAAAAGCACACTAATCAGTGTGGTGGTGAATACGCTGTTGTCGATTTGGCAGATAATCATTGGTATTTTTTCACACTCTTCGGGGTTAATTGCTGATGGTATTCATACATTATCTGACTTGGTTGCAGATTTTGTTGTACTTATTGCGAATAAAAAAAGCCACAAAAAGCCGGATGAAGATCACCCTTATGGCCATTTTCGTTATGAAAATGGAGCTTCATTAATTTTAGGGATTATTTTGTTAGTGGTCGGTGTGGGAATGGTGTGGTCAGCGATTGGAAAGATGTTGAACCCAGCACTGATCCCTGAAGTTCATACGATTGCATTAGTTGCAGCTTTAGTGGCTTTAGTCGCGAAAGAGGGCTTATTTCGTTATATGTTGTATGTGGCGAAAAAAGTGAATTCTAATATGTTAGTTGCCAATGCATGGCATGCGCGTTCTGACGCTGCCTCTTCATTAGTTGTTGCAGTTGGTATTGTTGGTAGCTTATGTGGGTTGCGGATCCTTGACCCAATAGCCGCTTTGATTGTTGGGACATTCGTTTTTCGTATGGGGTTTAAATTCACCAATCAATCGATGCAAGACCTAATGGATAAAGGCGCTGATGAAGAAACATTACAAGAAATTCGCACTGTTTTAGAGGGTATTAATGAGTTATCTGGATATCATGATTTAAAAACCCGTAAATCAGGTGATTTTTTATTAGTGGATGTTCACCTAGAACTTGATGGCAATATGAGTATTACCGCAGGCCATGATATTGCAGTGAATGTGCGGAAAAAATTGATGGAAAACCCGCAAATATTAGATGTTATGACCCATCTTGACCCATATGATAAAAACCATAAGCACTAAACCACCATGAATTAATCTATTTTTATATAAGGCCGAGCTTTTAATAGCTCGGCTTTTTTGTTGCTAATATGAATTAGAAGCTTAACAATAAGTTATTGCACTTTATGAGTTACAAATGGAAAATCAGCAGGTTGTTTCCAAACAATATGCATTAATGATGACACCCGCCTAGCGAACTATACGGGTTAATACTGAATAATTGAGGGAAAAATGCAGTTTACTCAAGAACAATGTCAGATGCTCCGAACGCCAAAAGTTATCGCTCTAACCAATAAAAATGGGATGAAAATTATCTTAACGAGCCTCGGTGCCAGTTGGGTTAGCTGTATAGTGCCTTTAGCGACAGGGAAAAGGGATGTCATCTTGGGAGCCCCCAATATGGCAAAGCATATGGAGCAAGGTGTATACCTCGGTGCCACAGTTGGGCGAGTCGCTAACCGGATTTGTGCATCACAGTTCACTATTAATGGGCAACATTATCGAGTATCGAATAATCAAGGTAATCACTGCTTGCATGGTGGAAAAGATAATTTTAGTTATCGTATATGGGGAATTCTTCAACCTAGTCCACAGAAAGCGGTTTTTGTGTTGACCTCTCCTGAGGGAGATCAAGGCTTTCCTGGTCGTCTCTATATTGAAGTGAGTTATGAATTAACCGAAACAAATCAAGTCATTATCGACTATAAATATCAATCAACAGATTATGGCCCTGTTAACCTCACTAACCATGCTTATTTTAATTTAGCAGGGGAAGACTCGCTAAGAACAGCACTCGAACATGATTTACAAGTGCATGCCGATGCCTATTTGCCAATCACTCATGATGGTATCCCTACGGGGGAGTGGCGTGATGTAACAGAAACCAGCTTTGACTTTCGTCAGGGTAAGCGTATTGGGTTTCATTTTTTACAAGATGAAGAACAACAGCACGTCGGAGGGTATGACCACGCATTAGTGTTAAATAAAACCCTTACGGATGGAGTGCAAACTGTCGCAACACTTGGGTCACCTAATGGGGATGTGAAATTAAATATTGCGACCACTATGCCAGCACTTCAGCTTTATAGTGGCAATCATTTAGTTGCAGTATCAGGAAAAAGCCAGACCTATACAACCTATTCAGGTGTGGTACTTGCTACACAGTTTCCTCCAGATGCGGTAAATCATCCAGAATGGGGGGAGCAATATGATTCACTTGTTCAACCTAACAAAATTTATACCAGCCAAACCTGTTACCAATTTTTATTTTGATACTTATACGTAATAGCCTAATTTTACGGTATTTAATAGATAAAAAAACACCCCAAAAGCCAGACTAATGGCGTCCAACTTTTGAGGTGCTGTTCACATTAGAGGACGGAAACAGTTACAAAAACAATATTAAATAACAAATAAATCCATATATTCATTCACCGGCATTTTTTCCAATAGTGGTTTATCAAGGGATGCTTTAAGAATACGTAGTTGCTGGGCTTCAGGGAATTGTCTTGCCAAGTTTATTCTAAATTTCTGTAATAATAATGGCATTCCCTCTTTACGACGACGTTTGTGGCCGACAGGGTATTCGATTACGACCTCTTCTAGCACTTGGCCATCTTTTAAGGTGATGGTTACCCCATTACTGATCGAACGTTTTTCTGGGTCGTGATAATCCTGCGTGAAATTAGGGTCCTCATAACAGTGCATTTTTGCCCGTAGTTCATCAATACGACTATCATTTGCAATATTGTCTTCGTAGTCAGCAGCGGTGAGGCGACCAAAAATTAATGGGACTGCCACCATATATTGAATACAATGATCGCGATCAGCAGGGTTATGCAATGGGCCTTTTTTATCGATAATACGGATGCATGCTTCATGTGTACGGATAGCGATAGACTCAATGTCTTGCGCCGTTTTGCCTAATTTCAATAGCGTTTGGTAGAGCTGTAAAGCCGCTTCAACTGCTGTTTGTGAGTGAAATTCTGCTGGGAAGGAAATTTTAAATAAAACATTTTCCATAACATATGAACCATAAGGACGTTGAAAAGCCAGTGGTTTCCCATCAAACAAAACATCATAGAAGCCCCATGTTTTAGAAGTCAAAGCGGTTGGGTAGCCCATTTCACCTTTTTGAGCCATTAACGCAAGCCTAACTGCTCGTGATGTGGCATCACCGGCTGCCCATGACTTACGCGAGCCCGTATTGGGCGCATGTCGATAAGTCCGTAAGCTATGACCATCAATCCACGCTTGAGAAACTGCATTTAGGATCTGTTCTCTTTCTAACCCTAATATGTGAGCAACAACGGCGGTTGATGCTACTTTAACTAAAATAACATGGTCGAGACCCACTTTGTTAAAGGCGTTTTCTAGCGCAATACAACCTTGAATTTCATGGGCTTTAATCATTGCGGTTAAAACATCTCTAATCACTAATGGCGGTTTTCCTTTGCTGATGTTCTCTCTCGATAACCAATCTGCTGTTGCTAAAATCCCCCCTAGGTTATCAGAAGGGTGCCCCCATTCAGCGGCAAGCCAAGTATCGTTAAAATCTAACCAGCGACACATTGTACCGAGATTAAATGCGCCTTGAACAGGATCTAATTGAAACTGTGTACCAGGAATTTTTGTGCCATTAGGTACGATTGTTCCGGGGACGATAGGGCCCAGCAATTTTTTGCAAGCGGGGTATTCGAGCGACTCCATGCCACAACCTAATGTATCTAACAGGCAATGATAGGCCGTATCGTAAGCTAAATCAGAGACAATGGGGTAATTCACTACATAATCAACAATGTCGCTGATCACTTTATCAAATTCAATTTTCTGCGAATTAACGGTTTGAGTTGTCATTATTTTACCTTTATTAGCGCTGTTCTATCGGAGTAAATAGTTGATTTTCAGGGCCAATGTAGTTGGCTGAAGGGCGAATAATTTTATTGTCTTGTCGTTGTTCAAGAATATGAGCAGACCAGCCCGCAGTACGTGCCATGACAAACAATGGGGTAAACATGGCGGTTGGGATGCCCATCAAGTGATACACCACTGCGGAAAACCAATCTAAATTAGGAAACATATTTTTTTCGCGTTTCATCACGGATTCAATGCGGTCAGCAACCGTGTATAAATGACGATTTAAGTTTTGTTCAGATAACTGTAAAGCCACCGATTTAATAATGGGATGGCGTGGGTCGGCGAGGGTATAAACGGGATGACCGAAACCAATAATCACCTCGTTATTTTTTACACGAGACATAATGTCTTGTTCAGCTTCATCCATCGATGCATAACGTTGCTGAATTTCTAATGAAACTTCATTTGCTCCACCGTGTTTAGGACCTCGAAGTGCAGCAATAGCACCGGTCATTGCGGAATAAAAGTCTGTCCCTGTACCTGCAATAACTCTGGCTGCAAAAGTGGATGCATTGAATTCATGCTCTGCGTATAAAATAGAGGCAATATGCATGTATTTTTCCCACTGTGCAGGGGGCTTTTTACCGTGTAATAAATGTAAAAAATGTGCGCCAATAGAGTCATCATCGGTTTGGGTCTCTATGCGGCGTCCATGATGACTAAAATGATACCAATACAGTAACATTGAGCCTAACGACGCCAGTAAGCGGTCAGCGATATCTCTAGCAGCAGAAAAGGAATGGGATTCTTTTTCTGGAAGGACACAGCCCATCATTGAAACCCCTGTACGCATGACATCCATTGGGTGTGCATTAGCTGGAATGGACTCTAGCGTTTTTTTTACATCGGCAGGTAACCCACGAAAAGATTTTAGTTTTTCTTTATAAGCGACTAGTTCGGTTGCGGTAGGAAGCCTATCGTGGATCAGCAAATAAGCGACCTCTTCAAATTCACACTGAGTTGCTAAGTCATGAATATCAAACCCACGGTAATGTAGGTCATTGCCATTACGGCCTACAGTACAAAGAGCGGTATTTCCAGCCGCGATACCGGAAAGCGCAACAGATTTTTTAGGTTTAAATTGAGATGCTTCAGGGCGATTAAGTTGTTCATTCATCATTTATTCCTTGTAGGGGATAGAGGAGGTGCAACTTGTGTTAAATATGATGGCCTAACGAATTAAGGTTTTTTCTGAGCAAACAAAGCATCAAGTTTTTGTTCATAATCGTAGTAATGAATGCTTTGATAAAGTTCTTCCCGTGTTTGCATAAGAGGAATAACACTTTTTTGGGTGCCTTCTTTACGTAGTGTGGAATAAACCTGTTCTGCTGCTTTATTCATCGCGCGAAATGCAGAAAGCGGGTAAAGCGCAATTGCGATGCCGACACTGCGCAGCTCATCAAGGGTAAACAGCGGGGTTTGGCCAAATTCAGTTAAATTAGCCAACACTGGGGCGGATGTATTACTCGTAAAGCGCTGGTACATGGATAGTTCAGTAATGGCTTCTGGAAATAGCATATCAGCACCGGCTTCTATATAGGCGTGTGCTCGTTCAAGCGCGGCATCTATTCCTTCAACAGCTAAGGCGTCTGTTCGTGCCATAATCACAAAGCTATCATCTGTACGTGCATCAACTGCCGCTTTAATACGGTCAACCATTTCTTGTGTCGAGACAATTTCTTTATTAGGGCGATGACCACAGCGCTTTGCACCAACTTGATCTTCAATGTGCAAGCCTGCGGCTCCTGCTTTACAGAACGATTTTACTGTACGAGCCACATTAAAAGCGGAAGGGCCAAAGCCAATATCTGCATCAACCAGTAGCGGTAAATCACACACATCTGTGATGCGACGAATATCAATCAGTACATCATCTAATGTTGAAATACCTAAATCAGGCATGCCTAATGACCCAGCAGCGACCCCTCCACCAGATAAATAGATAGCTTTATAACCTGCTTGTTTAGCGAGTAAGGCGTGGTTGGCATTAATTGTTCCCACTAATTGCAATGGAGATTCTTGCGTGACTGCATCACGAAATTTTTGTCCAGCAGAAATCGATGACATAGTAGCCTCATTAATTGTTAATGATATGTAATAAATTTATTGTAGTGGTAGTCATATAGCAATTGGTATGCCAGTTTGAAAAATAAAAAATATTTTTTATAAAATTATTAGAAATCAATTAATTAAGAATTTATTTAAATTGTGACATTAAGAGCAGATTTTAAATAATAGGCTATTTTGTTTCATTGAAACATTATATTGTTAAATGAAACATAAAATGAAACATGAGAAAGGTATCGTTTTTATGGATAAACCGATTATTTGGACCGTCTCAGTATCGAGATTATTCACGCTTTTTCGGGATATTAGCCCTGAGTTTAGCGAACAAGCTGACATTACCCCATTAAACCTTGGCTTTGAGCAGGCGGCAGAAGCCGTACGTGAGCGTTTAAAAGAAGGGCATTGTGATGCCATTATTAGCGCAGGTTCGAATGGGGCTTATTTGAAAAGTCATGTTTCAGTTCCGGTTATTATTGTCAAAATTAGCGGCTTTGATGTGATGCAATCATTAGCAAAGGCCAGAGAAATAAGCGATAAAGTAGGAATTATCAATTATAAAAATATCATTCCTTCATTGGATGAGTTTCAATCCCGCTTCGGTTTGCATATTGAGCAACGAAGTTATGTGACAGCGGAAGATGCGAGATCGCAGCTTAAAGCTCTAAAAGCGATGGGAATATCAGTCGTGGTTGGTGCGGGTTTGATTATGGACCTTGCCGATGAAATGGGCATGACAGGGATTTTTGTTTACTCGACGCAAACGATACGACAAGCATTTTCTGATGCGATTGAACTGAGCAGATTATCACAGCAAAATAGTCGTTCCCAAGATAAGTATTTGCCCGTTAACCCTACAAAAGTTCGCTATACTATCAATGACTTGATTGGCTCTTCATCCCCCATGGAACATGTGCGGCAAACGATTATGCTGTATGCCCGTTCAGATGCGACTGTACTTATTCAAGGGGACAGTGGAACAGGGAAGGAAATGGTTGCACAAGCAATCCATCATGAGTTTACCTTATTTAATCAACATAAGCGCAGTAAAAAACATATGCCATTTGTGGCTGTAAACTGTGGCGCAATTCCGGAAACATTGCTAGAGGCTGAACTCTTCGGTTATGAAGAAGGGGCATTTACAGGGTCTCGACGCGGTGGTCGTGCTGGGTTATTTGAGATCGCGAATGGTGGAACGCTGTTTTTAGATGAAATAGGTGAGATGCCAATTGCATTACAAACTCGGTTACTTAGGGTTCTGGAAGAGCGTTCTGTGGTACGGGTGGGGGGGTATAAACCTCTACAGGTGGATGTGAGAGTTATTTGTGCGACACATTGTGATTTAGATAGCTGGGTAAAAGAAGGGCGTTTTCGAGCTGATCTTTTTTACCGACTTGGGGTGCTAAGAATGCGAGTGCCTGCTCTCAATGAGCGCGGAGACGATATTTTGGTGCTAGCTGAAAGGTTATTAAAGCTAGCATTTGCAGGTTTGATGCTGCCATTACCTTCATTTCGGGTCCAGCAATTGTTGGATAGCCGTGATTTTTTTGTCAATTATGCGTGGCCTGGTAACGTACGTGAATTGAGAAATTTAATGGAGCGTGTGGCATTGTATTGCAGCGCTTATCCAGAAAAAGCAATTACAAAAACGATGTTAATGAGTTTGTCACCAGAAAGGCATATCGATGACGGTACTGAAATAGTAACGGAAAATAAACTTGATGAGTCATTAGAGCAAGTGATGGCTCGGTTTAATGGGGACCGCAAAGCCGTAGCTCAGTATTTAGGGATTAGTAGAACAACACTTTGGCGTCGTCTTTCAACTTAAGTCGGTCAGTTATCATTGGCATTGATTAAACACTCCGTAATTATTTTATGAGCTATAAGTTAAGTGTTGGCTATTTTGGAAACGAATCATCTAATGCCTACGCTTATATAAAAAGAAAAAGTGATGGGGTTATTGAATATAAAATAGTTGGGGGTGATTGGTTTTATATAGTCAATATTGTAATGAATAAATTAATAAATGAATTATTTTGTGGGATAGCACTTTTCGCTACTTGGAATATTACTTAAGTTGTATCAAAAAGTAACAGAAACTATTTAAGCTTAGTTTTATTTAACTTATTGTTTTTAATGTGATAATTTATTTTTTGTACCCGTGTTTTATCTAAGTTATCCCTCGTAAAAAACGTGATTTTTCTCACATAAATTATTTTGCTAGTCACCATTAGATTTTCTCATTTTAACTTAGCGATTGAACGATCTATATTGCGCTCAAATTAGTCTTACCTTTGTTATTTTACTACTGCACTAATCGCCGAATTGTGTTCCTTTTTTAAGAACACAACGTTGTCGTATTCTACGATGTAGTTGCAGCGCATATTATTTACTTTGTTAGTTGGAGAGTGGGGCGTGAATCAGTCCACTACTATCATGCGCAAACGCGACAATGCATTCGTTCCTGTTGCAGGGTTAACGATTTTTGCTATTGCATCGGGTTATTTAATGAGCTTAATTCCTCTGTCGATGGGGAGTTTTGGCATTGACACACAATATGCCGGGTGGTTAGCCAGCGCTTATTATATTGGCTTATTAATTGGTTCAATGCTGATTGAACCTGTTATTGCAAAAATAGGCCATCGCTTAGCATTTATTGGTTTTCTGTTAATGTTAGCGGCAACGGTGATTGTACTACCTTGGGTTCCTACCATTGAAGCTTGGCTGCCGAACCGCTTAATCGCAGGGGTTGCTGTCGCCGGTATTTTTGTCGTTGTTGAATCTTGGTTATTGATTGGTGATAACCCTAAAGAACGAGCAAAACGCCTAAGTTTTTATATGACTTCATTATATGGCGGGACAACACTCGGTCAATTGGCGATTGGCGTTATTGGTACGCATGGTGCATACCCTTTTATGGTGGTTTTAGGGTTATTATTATTAGCTGTTATGCCGCCATTATTTGTGCGTGGAGGCCAGCCTGAAAGTGGCTCACACCAAAAATTATCATTAAAGAAAATATCTCGTTTAAGTAAACCCGCAATTATTGGTTGCATGGTTTCGGGTATGACGATGGGCACTATCTATGGGTTAATGCCACTATCATTGAAAAAAGATCAATTTACCACTGACCAAGTGGGTGTTTTGATGGCTTCAATTATTTTAGGTGGGATGTTAATTCAGCCAGTCGTCAGCAAGTTATCTGTTATGATGAGTAAAACATTATTATTGGCGATGGTTTCTTTGTTAGGTGTTTTCGCGATGGGGGTGATTTATATCTCTAGCGATTATTTAGTCATGATTGTGGCTCTAGCATTATTAGGGATGTCAACATTTGCGCTATATCCTGTTGCAATTACCTTAGCTTGTGACAACCTTGATTCGTCCTATATTGTTGCAGCAACTCAGGTTATGCTATTTAGTTATAGTATTGGCTCAGCAATGGGGCCGATAGCAGCTGGGACTTTTTTAAACCAGCAGAATGGGCTAGTGGATTTCTTCTTCCTTGTATTGTTGGTAACGGCAATTTATATGTTAATTGCTAGCTTACGCCGTAAAGCGAGTGTTTTGGCGAATTAAATTTACTCAGTTTGCCAACAACAAAAAGGCTCTGTTACTTAGTACAGAGCCTTTTGTTTTATTTAGTATTATTTTTTCTTGTTAGCGGCAGGGGTGGCGAGTTTAGCCCCTACAGGAACATCATTTTTTGCTGGGGTGATCCGCTGCTCCCACAATTCCCCCAGTTTAAAGTCCCATGAAAGAGGCGATATTTCTGTTCTGCCTGCATTTGGTGCAAAGGTCAACTCACTAAAATAAAGTGTATTTTCATCTGACATTAAAAAGTCGGCTCGACAGTAGTCAAAAGGAGTGACTAGGATTTCCGCTAGACGTAACATTTCTTTAAACAATGGTGGTTCAGGAACAGGGTCCAACATATTCGGGTAGCCAAAGGTAACGGGCTGCAACTGCCAATTAACATCATAGATGTTAATAAATTCATTACCAAGCTCATCAGTATAATCAATTTCAGCATAAACAGGTTTACCAGAGAAACAGTGAACACGGCATGTTTCAGGCACGAGTTTTTTGTTTTTATTGGCAAATAAATCAATATATTCCTCGCAGATAATGCGTGCTGGAATATTTTTATAATGACGTTCACGAGTAATGTAATAAAGGTTTTTGGTTAAATGAAATGCCAATTTATCCTTTGCTTTAGGCCAATTAAATTCAGCTTTATTATTACATATAACGCTACTGCCGCTATCATGACTACATTTTAAAACAAAACGTTCCGGTAGGTCATCAATAATGATTTCATTGGCATTTTTATAGGTCGCTAAAATAGGGACTAAATATTCATTACCTATTGTACGGGAAACATAATCACGTACGGCTAGTTTATTTGCAAACTGAGTGTAAAGTGGGTTTTTGTCACGTAGCATCCTAAAATTCACCTTCTCATTAAAGCTTTTCGGGGCTTTAAAATCAGGAAGATAATTAAGATTTTTAGTAAATTTATTAGCCAGATACGTTTTATCACTGACAACAAATGTGCGTAATTGTTTTATAAAATACTCTGCTTTTTTCATGCGAGTTTTAACCATTCTAAAATTGTAGTGTGTAGTTTTAAATATAATTTTTCTTCGATTATATTTTTTATAACTTAAATAAATCATCAATAAACGTAATGTCCGACTTAATAATTTCTTAATAAATTAATGCTAAATAAATGATAAATAAAAGGTGTTGGTTGTAATGAAGGATAATGGGTTGCTTATTTTTATATCAATAATTAAATCAATTGTTTTAATTGATTGTTATTAACAATGTTTTTTTAGTAATAAAATAGCAAAAGTCTAACGTGTTACTCTTAAGTAATTATTTTAATGGTGACATATCCTAAATTAATTTATTTAGGATATGTCTGGCATTGCGAAAGTAAGGGGGAATAAGACAACATTGTTTAGGGAATTATGATAAGGGAGGCTCCCCCATTTGTCGTAAGAAACGTAACTGCGCAGCAACAAGCTGTTTGTAATTAATGCAACGATACGGCATGTTATGTTGTTGTGCGAGCGTTGCCAAAATCTTGGCGAGAGCAGGGTAATGACGGTGGTGCCAATTAGGGAAAAGGTGGTGAGTGAGGTGGTAATTTAACCCACCGGTTAAGCGCCACAAATAATGAGGTGAAGGGACCCAATCACAAGCCGTCACAAAATTATGATGGTACCAACCATGTTTTATTTGTTTGTCATCAGGAGCGGTAAAAAATTGTGCTTCTGCCCAATGAGTACCGAGGAGCAAGTAAATGACAAAAATAGAGGCGACCATTTGGCTTAATAAATAAGTAATAAATATTGTGGTATAACTGATCCCATGGCTATGAGCAAAGAATAACGGCAACCCTATCATTAAGATTAAATGGCCTAATTTGCTAGCAAGAAAGAGGCTCCATCCTAACTTACCCTCTAAAACTTTTTGAGTTTTTAAGCGTGTTTTCCCAGTTCTATCTGACCAATCAAATACTAATGCAATCCATGTCAATGAGAGTGAGGCAACAAAAGGCCAATAAATATGTTGATATTTCATAAAGGGACGCCATTTCTGGAATGGCGTTTGGCGAAAAACCCCATTTTCTTCAGTATCTAGATCATAGTGTTCAATATTGGCGTAATGATGGTGATAATGAACGTGCCGTGTACGCCAAAATTCAGGCTCTAGTCCTAGAGGTAAGGTTACGAAGCGCCCAAATACACGATTTTTCCAGCGTGTTTTAAACAGGGTATTGTGGCAAGCGTCATGTTGGCCTATTACATTTAATAACATAATAAGTAGAACGAATATAAAGTAAGCGGATACGTAAACCAAAGTGGACGAGGTAAACAGTGTTGGCAGGTAACTCAATAGAGCAATAGCAAACAAGGTCACTATAGCTATTAGGTCAGCTTTCCCTGCATACACATGATCTTGTTTTGCGTGCAGGTACGCTTGGCTCGCCTGTTTTAATGCGTTATGAAAACGTTGCTCGTCAGCATTTGCAAATATTAATTCGAATTCAGAAGGGTGCATTACTACTCTCTGTGGGGGTAATTTTCTTTAGAATCTATACTATAGCGTTACTCCGTAAATAGCCGCAAAATAAAAATGAAAAGCAGTGATGGTTTCGACCTATTCTTAATCAAGAAAAAGTATTCGTTATATCCTGTTTTTTATTAAATTCGCTGGCTATTAGCCAATAGTGCTTAATTGATGAGAAGTTTAAGAAGCCAGTTTAATCAGGGCAGGAAACGACTATATAACGATAATAGTTGAATTAAACTAATCGATTTGATTGGGTGGATAATGCTTAACCAGAGAAAATTGATAAGGTTAAGGAACAAATTTTTAGCTACATCCTTGTAGAATAGTCCGTTGAACATAAAGTAACAAAGAAAAGTATGTCTGTCTGTAATAAAGCATCAGAAAGAATGTTTTTAGCTTCATTCAGTATTTATGATAAATAATCTTTATCATCATTATGGTGTTTTAGTATTTTGTTTGTAATATTATACTGAATTAAGTTAAATTAGGAGTTTGCCTATATTTAATAATGTACAAAAATGATTATATTTTAGCGATTAAAATTTTTGTATGTAGGAGTCTTGAATGAAAAAAGTATTGTTAATATTTTTATCAATATTATTTATCCCATTATCTTCTTCGGCAGGATATAAATACTATGGTTGTGAAAATAAAATTTACCAATTAGAAAAGCAATTAAAATATGCCAAAATGCATGGGAATAGAAATAGAGTTGCTGGGTTAGAACGTGCGATTACTAAGGTACAAAATAATTGTTATGACCATTATTCGGGTGCGACAGGCCCTACGAGGTTGAATAATCAGTATCACTTTGATGATACTGAGAAATTAGAGCGAGAAATAGATATTCTTCGCGAAGAAATTAACCGATTAAAAGCCTTGAACAACTAATCTAAATAGCGGTTATTAATTTGCAAAGTAGATAACCCATCTTTGGAATATTTACTTTGCATTTTTTTATCGAAAATTTTTTACGCCTAAGTGGGCGAGGAAAATTACTTTTCAGCCCTGTATTTAACCCTTTTATACCTTTCTTTCTCTGCATATAAGTTAATTATAAACTATAAACCAAATAGATAACTTATTTTCTTCCTAAGGGAAATTTTGAGTTTTTATTTTAACAAATAGATAAGCCCTGTACAGATAATCTCTTAGATACTATACTCCCCCTATGTATAATGAAGGGCTTGAATATGCCACATTCACCAAAAGAAAAAAAAGCGGTACTGACGAGAGTCAGGAAAATAAAGGGGCAGTTATTAGCTCTAGAGTCGGCTTTGGAAAATGAAGCTGAATGCGCCGCGATTTTACAGCAAATAGCGGCAATTCGCGGTGCAGTTAATGGTTTGATGGCTGGGGTATTAGAAAGTCACTTACGCGAAGGGCTTCAAGAGTCAGCAACAACACAATTGCAAAAAGATTCAGTGGATGATGCTATTTCATTGATTCGAACATACTTGCGATAAATAAATAAGGAATAATGATGAAATCACGTGCAGCCGTCGCATTTGGTCCAGGCGAACCACTGAAAATTGTAGAGATTGATGTAATGCCTCCTCAAGCTGGGGAAGTGTTAATTAAGATTAGCCACACGGGTGTTTGTCATACGGATGCTTTCACCTTGTCAGGCGATGACCCAGAAGGGCTTTTCCCCGTTGTCTTAGGGCATGAAGGTGCAGGGGTTGTTGTGGAAGTTGGTGAAGGGGTAACAAGTGTTGAGGTAGGTGACCATGTTATTCCTCTTTATACTGCGGAGTGTGGGAAGTGTGTTTTCTGTGAATCAGGTAAAACCAATTTGTGTGTGTCTGTACGGGCAACACAAGGTAAAGGCGTAATGCCTGACGGTACAACGCGTTTTTCCTATAACGGGCAACCTATTTACCATTATATGGGGTGCTCAACCTTCAGTGAATATACTGTGGTTGCAGAAGTTTCTTTAGCGAAAATTAATCCGCAAGCCAATCATGAAGAGGTTTGCTTACTAGGTTGCGGTGTAACAACTGGCATTGGCGCAGTTCACAATACGGCGAAAGTACAAGAAGGTGATTCTGTTGCTGTATTTGGTCTAGGTGGTATTGGCCTTGCTGTCATTCAAGGGGCAAGACAAGCAAAAGCTGGGCGCATTATTGCGATTGATACTAACCCCGCAAAATTTGAATTAGCACGTCAGTTTGGTGCAACGGAATGTTTAAACCCTAAAGATTATGATAAACCCATCCAGCAGGTATTAATTGAAATGACGGAGTGGGGGGTTGACCATACTTTTGAATGTATCGGTAATGTCAATGTGATGCGAGCAGCATTGGAAAGTGCCCACCGTGGTTGGGGGCAATCAATTATTATTGGTGTTGCTGGTGCAGGGCAGGAAATATCGACTCGCCCATTCCAATTGGTTACAGGTCGTTCATGGCGAGGCACTGCATTTGGTGGTGTGAAAGGGCGTAGTCAACTACCAAAAATGGTTGAAGATGCTATGAAAGGGGATATCGAACTCGCGCCGTTTGTGACACATACCTTACCATTAGATAGCATTAATGAAGCATTTGATTTAATGCATGAAGGTAAATCAATTCGTACAGTTATTCACTACGACTAAGGGAGGGAGTCATGGAGAGAATTGAACGCCATGCCTCTTTTGGGGGGTGGCAAGATGTTTATCAACATCAATCTACGGTGCTTGGCTGTGAAATGAAATTTGCTGCCTATTTACCGCCTCAGGCAAAAATTCAGCCTTGCCCAGTGATTTATTGGTTGTCAGGGTTAACCTGCGATGAGCAAAATTTTATTACTAAGGCGGGTGCGCAGCAGTTTGCTGCTCAGCATGGTGTTATTTTGGTAGCCCCTGACACAAGCCCTAGAGGGGCTAAAGTGGCGGATGATGAGGCTTATGACTTGGGTCAAGGAGCGGGTTTTTACATTAATGCTCTGCAAGCTCCATGGAATAGCCATTACCAAATGTATGATTATATTGTGTCGGAATTACCCACTTTGGTCGAAGCTCATTTACCCGCTTCAGATAAGCGCTCCATTTTTGGTCATTCCATGGGTGGGCATGGGGCACTGATGATTGGCTTACGTAATACGGGCCGTTATTGTAGTTTATCTGCGTTTGCACCTATTGTGGCTCCATCTCAAGTTCCATGGGGGCAAAAAGCATTTACGGCATATTTAGGGGATGAACGGGAGCGTTGGTCTCAATACGATGCGGTAAATTTGCTTGAAAACGCGGACTCTATTCCCCCAATATTAGTCGATGTGGGTACGGCGGACCCTTTTTATAAAGAACAGTTAAAGCCTGAATTGTTTGCTGATATTTGCGATAAAAAACAGCATGCATATACATTAAATTTACGCGATGGTTATGACCACAGTTACTATTTTATTAGTAGTTTTATTGGTGAGCACATTGCGTTCCATGCATTACATTTGAAATAAAATAGCTAAAACACAAAAAGTGGGGCTCGATAATGAGTTTCACTTTTTTATTATAAAAATTAGAAATATTTAGATAACAAATTTCAGAGTATTATTCTATTCAAAGTGTTGGTTTAATAATTTGCTCACAGCATTGATTGCACCTATTGCAACATCTCTATTTGGGTCATGACAGAGTTCAAGTAATCGGTTAATTGTATTATTTTGCTCAATAGGTAGTTTACAGTTACCTAAAGCTGAAATGGCGGCTATTTTGACGTCATCATTTTTTCGTTTAGTTAAACGAAGAAATGTTTCTAACACTCTATGATCCATAATTTATCCTAAAAAATACTATTATTAAAAATAGATGGGAAAAATATATTAATATTATTAATTTCCTAATTATTAAAGTACAGGAACGTTGATATTAGCAAAATAAAATTATAAATAATATTAAAAAAACTCGGCTGCTGTGTGCTATTTTATGAGAGGGTTTAATCACCAAATTACCTAATAAATCATAGGGGTTTATCTTCGTCGGTATCAGGTTCAATGGTGATTTTTCAGGGAATAAGAAAGCCTGTTAAAGTTTATGACAATAAGCTAGAAGGTGAGTGCTATATACAATAGCATGACTCGAAAAAATAGTATTACCCATAGATTAAAAGTGGTCAGAAAGTTTACTTAATGCTTTTATTGCAGATACCGCAACATCTTTATTTGGGTCTTTGCATAATGCAAGTAGCCGAGTGATAGCCGTCTGCTGCTCAACTGTGGCTCGATAATCCCCCAATGCAGATATGGCTGCTATTTTTACATCATCATTTCCTCGGTGTGTTAATTCTATTAATGTTGTTATGATATTATTTTCCATGTGCTTCCTTGTCAGCTTTACTAAATCACACATGCATTCTAAGTGAAATTACTTGATATTTATTTTTTAATTTAGGCTTATTATTAACGTATTGTTTTGATTCTACTCATTTTTAGAATAATAACCACGTTGTATATTTAATAATGGTAAATCAATAGGCTATGCAGGAAATAAATGATCACAGCAACAACTTATAAGAGTAGGGGTATTTTAAATAGTGACAGATAATTAGATTAAAGGGTAAATAAAAGCACTTTAGCAAGTTATGAGTTAAAGTGCTTATGGGGTAATTAATATTATAAATAAATCAATGGCGTAAATAAATATATGGCGTGTTATTTTCAGGGTGTAGAGTGACGCCTAAATCTGCTTGATACCAACGCGTTAGGTTTTCGGTGGTTAATACATCAGTAGGAGAACCTTTCGCCACAAGTTGACCATCATGGATTAATAAGACTTTATCCGCATATAATGCTGTAAGGTTAAGGTCATGCAATACGCAGCAAACTGCTAGTGGCTGTTCACGAGTGAGTTGGTGTAATAACCGTAGGCTATGCTGTTGGTGGTATAAATCGAGAGCAGAGGTTGGCTCATCAAGAAATAAACAAGCCGGTTGTGGGGTTGGCTGCCATAATTGGGCTAACACGCGCGCTAATTGGACTCGCTGTTGTTCCCCCCCTGAAAGCTGCCGGTAATCCCGTTGGCGCAATGGTTGGCAGTGCGTTTGTGATAACGCCTCATCAATGGCAAGGTGCTTGTTTTCAGAGCCATAAGGTGTTCTCCCCATAGCAACTACATCTTCAACCGTAAATGCAAATTGCAGGTGACTATGCTGTTTCATGACAGCGCGTTTACGTGCTAAGTGGTTGTGATCCCAATCGGATAGTGCCTTGCCTTCTAAAAAGCAAGCACCTTGAGTTGGAGTATTGTAGCCGGTGAGTAACTTCAATAAACTGGATTTACCTGCACCATTAGGCCCAATAATAACGACCATTTCCCCTTGTCCTATCGATAAACTGATATCTTGGATCAAGGTTTTGTCGTGGATTTTGTAAGATAGATTTTTGGCTTCTAACAATGTTGGTTTCATTTGCGTCATTTAAATTTTCCCCGCGGGTTGCCGTAGAATCAACCATAAGAAATAGGGGCCACCAATAAGGCCAGTGAGTAAACCAACAGGTATTTCTGCAGGGGCAACAGCTGTTCGGGCAATAGTATCGGCAATTAAGAGTAGTGAAGCACCGACTATCGCAGAACCTGGGATTAACCAGCGGTGATCAGGGCCAAGTGTCATGCGGATCAAATGCGGAACGACTAAGCCAACAAAACCAATGACACCGCTCATCGCAACAGCACAGCCGACCAACATGGCGCTAAGGAAGAGTAAAATAAATTTAGCGCGTTCAACATTTAGGCCAAGATAATGAGCGTCTTCATCGCCGAGTTGTAAGATATTAAGCTTGTTCCCTTGTGCTAAACAGACAACACTGATGGGCAAAATAACGGAAGCGGCAATAGCCAATGAAGGCCAGTCAACATTCCCGAGTGTTCCCATCATCCATAAGCTAAATGTTCTGAGTTGTTGGTCATTACTGATATAGCTAAGAACCCCAATAAATGACATACACAATGCATTAATGGCAATTCCGGCTAATAAAAGCCGTGCTAGATTGCCATTTGATGAACGATTCAAACTAAAAATAATGAAAGAAACGGTCAGGCTACCCACGAATGCGGCAGCAACGTGACCATAGCCCTGCATAACCGTCGGCAATGAAATGGAAAAAACAATAAAAGCGGCAACGGATAAAGCAGCACCACTACTAATCCCCAATAAACTTGGGTCCGCAAGCGGATTACGAAATAGGCCCTGCATAATTGCACCTGAAACAGCGAGTGCAAGGCCGACTAGGATTGCAATTAAAATACGCGGCAGGCGAATGTTTAACCAAATTTGCCAGTCGGTATCTGTGGCAGAAGCTTGCCACAGCGTTTTAAATGAAAAGTTCATTGCACCTGCATTAGATGCGAGAACGGTCAGGCCACAAAGCACTAGAAATAAAACGATAATCACCAAAAATGGGTTTTTAAAACGGCTCATTGGGACTTTTCTAATGCCTCACGTAGTTGTTGCATGACTTGAGGGGTACCTAAGCTAAAGGTGAGCATACCGACATCGTCAACAACGAGCAGAGCTTTGTTTTTCCCTGCTGGTGTCATTGACATTCCCTGTAATTTCCACACTTTATCGATCCCCCCTAGTGACTTAACGCCTTCTTCCGTAAACACGATTAAATCAGGTTGGCTTGAGAGTAACCCTTCTTGAGATAAAGGGCGGTAACTCTCAAAGTTAGACATCGCATTTTTTGCCCCGATGGCGCTGATAACACTATCTGCGGCAGTCTGCTTCCCTGCTGCAAGGGGCAGGACTCCGCCATGGCTCATGATAAATAGAACTTTTTTATCAATAGGCGTTGTATTGACCTGGCTTAGTGCTTGATTAAATTGATTAATAAGTTGCTCGCCTTGGCTCGTTTTTCCCACGGCGTTAGCAATAGTCTCAATTTTTTTGGGAATGGCTTCTAAATTAGGCTTCCCCGTTACCTTGATGATTTTTACACCACTTTTTTCTATTTGTGATAATGCCATCGAAGGTTTTGCGAGCTCACTCGCTAGTACGAGTGTTGGGCGCATGGATAACACGCCCTCCGCATTTAGCATCCGCATGTAGCCAACATCAGGAAGTTTGGTTGCTTGCTCGGGGTGAAGGCTGGTGCTATCGCGGGCAACGAGTTGTTGTTCCGCTCCTAGGGCATACACAATTTCAGTGACGTCACCACCTAAAGTGACGATACGTTCTGTTGCGTAAGCACTCATTGATATGACCAGCGTTGCAATTGTTAGAAGCCATTGTTTCATAATAAGTTACCTAGTTTTAAATGCGTGGTAATGCGGTGACTTGTTGGCGCCATTGCTCTTGCTCTGGAGTCCCTTCGGTACGCTGCCCATACATTTGTGCGATTTGATTTCCTTGGTTATCAAAGACTTCAAGACTAGTTACAAAGCCATCTTGTGTGGGTTTACGAGTTACCCAGCATTCGGCAATGCCATTTTCAATCATGTGCAAGGTGAAATCAGGGTTGAAAATGTTTAGCCACTTTAAGTCTGAACCTTCGCTTTGGTATGGCATGATTTTTTTTATTTCACCAGTAAAAATTTGCACACATCCGCGGTTGCCCACAAAAATCATGATTTCATTCTGATCCTTAAATGCAGTATTAATCAGCTGATTGAAGGAATCATTAGGGACTTTCCAAGCTAAATCATCGCTAACAGCGGCAAAAACTTGCTGGCGGCTTAAGTTATTTTTCTTTAACAATACAAAAAACTGATGGACATCCGTCATATCGCGCCATTGTTGTTCTAACTGGCGCTTTAGTTCCTCGCTAATAGGTTGACTGGTAAAAGGAACGATGGGCTGATGAACTAATTCTGCATTATCTTGGGTTGT
Source organism: Providencia sp. AGC89 (assembly GCF_053543535.1). Lineage (NCBI taxonomy): Bacteria > Pseudomonadati > Pseudomonadota > Gammaproteobacteria > Enterobacterales > Morganellaceae > Providencia > Providencia sp. AGC89. Next base: position 108,278 of record NZ_JBIXLP010000094.1, on the reverse strand, counting down.
GTATTTGTCAATTAGCGCATACCAAGCCGCCATATCCGTTTCTTCAGTGGTATAGACCTTATGTAGAGCATCACCATGTTTGTCAAAGAACTGAATACTGTGGCGTTCACCTTGTTTGCTTTCTTCAGTCAGGGCAAAAATCGCATCCCAGTGACTAAAAAACATCCGCAAATCAAGTGCGCGAGGGTTCAAAATTAACCCACCATGCGGGCTAAATGTTGCATTGTCATAGCGACCAACTTGCTCATGAACCACGTATTCGTTGCGAGTAATAGCTTTGACTTTCCCAACACTGGCCAATTCGGTCAGAAGCGTAGGTGCATCAATATCTAAGCGCACAGCTTTATCATGACCCACACGACTGTGTAGCAGTTGTGCTTCAGAAACATTTAAATAAGCGGCAAGATCACGAGCGTATCTGGCTTTATTCTCTGCTTTAGCTTGTTGGTAACGCTCGAAAAGTGTTGAATTCACGTGTATCTCCTTAAATTGTGTGAATTACCATTGGAAGCTGACAAGTAGCTTGGCATTACGACCATCTTGCGGAATGCCTTGCGATGAGTAATATTCTTTGTCGAAGGCATTGCCTAGTACCACACTCGTTCCTAACCCTTTGAGCTGCCCATCACCTTGGTAACTGACGTAAAAGTCATGAACTGCATACCCCGCTTGTTTAGGGGCTTTTGAGGCCTTATTGAAATTGGTGTGGCGTGTAAATTCGCTTAACCAGCCTACAGAGAACCCACTATTGGCGACAGGGATTGACAGGTTGCTTGTGACGGATTCTGGCTTGATGGAGGTAATTGACTCACCATTGAATTCATTAATTCCTTCAGTGCGGTTGTAAGCTAAACTCCATTTGGCATAATCATTTGTATAATCGAGAGAAGCATCCCAACCCCAAATTTTGGCGCGCTTGGCATTGATAGACGTGGTGTAGTTTTCCACCATATTAACGTCGGTATTGATGTAGTCTTTCGCTTTAGTATCAAAGTAGCTCGCTTTAAACTGTAGGTTGTCACGAGCCATCATTAAGTCATCAAAACGCAAACCAAAGCCATATTCAGCTGTCCGAGTTGTTTCTGGTTTTAAGTTTGGGTTAGGACGCCATCTGTTAAATTTATTCGGTCCCATAGGGAAGTGAATACTATCGTTATACATTTCCATCATGGTAGGTGCGCGAAATGCTTCAGAATATGAAGCAAACAGCATTGACCAGTCAGTTGGCGTAATACTGACTGCTCCTTTAGATGACCATTTACCTTCTTTGACTTTTTCATTACCTTTCGCTTTCGATTTATAATGGTCATAACGCGTGCCGATAATGAACGAAACAGGTAAATCTTTTAAGGTGATCTCATCTTGTAAAAAGCCAGAAGCAAAGGTGATCTCAGCATCAGGGAATTGAGTGGCTGCCGCGTAAGGGGTTTGTTTTTGCTGATAAGCTTCGCTGCCATAGGTTAAGTTATGCGAAGCAACAGGTAAGTCGTAGAAATTAGTTTTATTATCAATCTTTATACCAGAGGTTTTTTGCGTACGCCCCTCATAAGGGGTGCCTTGCCCTTTGGCTGTGATATTGACCTCTGAATAATAAGGCGTCACTTTTAGGTCGAGCCAATTCTGTGAAGACGGTTTTAAATGGTATGTCGCTTGTGCATCACGTTGGCGAGTCGTGCGGTTAACTTTTAAGTTTTTAGGTGTACTAGTGAGCTCTTGAGGGTTTTTTGGCTCGTGAGCATCGTTGTTGTAGTAACGGAGTTGGCCTGATAATTTTTGCGTATCGTCTATTTGCCATGTTCCTTTAGCTAATAGGTTGCCAATGGTCTCTTTGTTATCCATGTCATCGCCATTACTCATGTGAATATCGCCAGTCTCTTTGGTCACGAAACTGAATACGCCATCAAGGTTGTCGCTACGACCAAAAGCGGTGCCACCAAAACCAATACTATGGTCTCCAGTTGAGCCTTGGGTAAATACACGGAAGCCGTGGTTTTGCCCTTCACGTAATAAATCTTTCGCATCAACGGTTTCCCACGCGATGACTCCCCCCATGGCACCACTACCATATAGCAAAGCTGAAGGGCCTCGAATGATTTCCACTTGCTTAATCAAGGCAGGGTCAATAAAGGTACCATTAATATGGCCCGTATCAGTGCCTTGTCGTACACCGTCAACAAGCGTCAAAATCCCATTGCGATCAAAACCACGCATATAAATATCTTGACCATTGGTGCGAGCGGTTCCTGTCACACCAATTCCAGGCACTTTACGTAAAATATCATTCACGTTATTTGCAGTTTCGGTTTCTGGGGAATTATTTTTGATTACAGTCACCATCATTGGTGTATCAAAGCTATCGCGCTCAGTCCCTGTGGCATAGACGGTCATAACATCGTTGGCATTCTTTTTGGATGAGATTTCAGTGGTTTGGGCCTGTGCACTGGCTATAACCCCCAATATCGCACTGGTTATAACTGACACTCGTAAAACATGGGACATAATTGTGAGACTCCATAACGTATTTTATTTTTCGCTGTATTAAACAGAATGAGTTAAATATTTATTAATTAGCAGCTTATGGCTAAATAAAAGTGAGTGGGTCAGGGGGAACTGACTTTGGTATCACACAGGGGAAATTGAGTGTAAGTGGTGCGCTAGCATAAGAAAAAAGGGGAGTTAATGACTGTAGATCACTGAGATAGGCGTAGTTTGGTTGTGATAACGGAGTAACGTTATCTGTCATTTTACGCAAATAGAATGGTGTAAAACCATGTTGGTGGATCGAATAGTTATTTATGTATACAGGGTGCCCAGAGGCAAAAATAGGGTATACAGACGTCAGTTTAAACTCCATAAGAAACCTTTCCTATGCTTAGGTTAAGCTGGCTGCCTGGATAATAACCTAGGTGGCTTGCGATTTATATTTTTGGCACAGACTACTTAGTTAAAATCAATTTACCTGTACGTGTTTGTCTTAATAAATAAAGTTCGCCATTATGTTGAATTGAGACCTTGCCATTAGGCCCCAAGAGTTGTTGGCTTTCTATTACGTCAGCTTTAACGGTTTGCTTTGCCGTTTCGACGTTGTGTTCTGCAACTGGCGCTGTCATATTATTTACCACACTAAATTTGTTGATAATAGAAATGATATTGAGAATGATTATCTTTAGAATCATTGTCAATATCAAGCGTTTTTCACAAACAAACAACAAAAGGGATACAAACCTTTGAGTCGGGAAGAAAATTATTCATTATGGGAGAGCTAGCAAAGGCAATAAGCGCGATGCAATGCTAAGCTATAGTTAGGGTTCACTGCTGACTCATGGAGAAATAAAGTGAAATTACTCATTGTTGGGGCAACAGGGCTAGTCGGTAGCCATGTATTATCATTAGCTTTAGCTGACCCTCGAGTCACGCAGGTTATTGCGCCTACGCGCCGTGATTTACCTGAGCATGCTAAGTTATGGGCGCCAACGGTTGATTTTAATCATTTGCCAGATGAGGCAGATCTTTGGGGAGTTGATGCGGTGGTGTGTACTTTAGGGTCAACAATGAAAGTAGCAGGGTCAAAGGCTGCATTTCGCCGAGTTGATTATGATTACCCGTTAGCCTGTGCTGAGCTCGCTAAAAAATGGCATTGTCCAACCTTTGTTTTGACTTCGGCATTAGGCGCTAATGCTAATTCCCCTTTTTTCTATAGCCGAGTGAAAGGGGAGCTTGAAAAGCGTTTAATATCATTGGGGTTTTCTTCTTTAACAATAGTGCGTCCAAATGTCATTAGTGGTCACAGAAGCCAAGAACGCCTTGGTGAAGTGGTGGTAATACGGGTTATTTCGTTTTTATCTCGTTTGCTTCCTGCAAGTTGCCAAATTAGCCCTGCAACTAATATAGCCTCAGCGCTACTCGAAGGCGCAGTCAATCCTATTCAGGGTGTGAATATTGTGTCATCAAAACAATTGGCATAACCAATTCACTCATTAAAAAATGAAGCTTAATCGATTAAGTTTTTTTGATGTTGGTAACAAATTGAAATAAAAATGTAATAAAACTGTAACATTTAAGTAAATTCACCTATTGTTGCTATCAATGTATTGTCATATTTTTGCCTGCTAATACTTTTAGTAGGATTCAATATGTCAATATTTAAGGAACAACCAGATGTGCCAGTAACGATGTCAAAATCGGAAATCGACGCAAAATATAAATACTGGCGTCTGCATTTAATGATTGTTAGTTATATTGGTTATGCTGTTTTTTATTTCACACGCAAAAGTTTTAACTTTGTTATGCCTGAAATGCTAACTGATTTGGGGATCACAAAGGGTGATATCGGAATGGTTGGGACAGCTTTTTACCTAACTTACGGCGCTTCTAAGTTTCTGTCTGGGATCATCGGTGACCGCTCTAATCCACGCTACTTTATGGGGGTTGGGTTAATTGCCACTGGGGTCGTGAATATTCTATTCGGTTTAACATCATCCATATCCATGTTTATTGTGTTATGGATGGTAAATGCATTCTTCCAAGGGTGGGGATGGCCACCTTGTGCGAAAATCCTCAATACATGGTACTCACGTAATGAGCGGGGTCTATGGTGGGCGATTTGGAATACCTCGCATAATATTGGCGGTGCCATAATTCCAATTTTGTCTGGTGGTGTTGCATTAGCATTAGGGTGGCGCTACGGAATGATTATCCCTGGTGTTATTGCTATTGTGATTGGTATTGGTTTGTGTATTTTGCTACGTGATAGGCCGCGTACGATGGGGCTACCGACAGTTGGTGAATGGCGCAATGACATTGAAGAATTAAAATATGAAGCCAAAGGGGCGGGGTTACCACTAGGCCAGATCCTTAATCAGTATATTTTTAAAAATAAGGTATTGTGGGTATTAGCGCTGTCTTATGCCGTAATATATATCATTAGAACCGGGATCAACGACTGGGCTAATCTTTACTTAATTGAAGATCATGGTTTTAATCTACTGTCTGCGAACGCCGTCGTTATGATGTTTGAAATTGGTGGCTTTTTTGGGGCTATCGTAGCTGGATGGGGTTCTGACTTAATCTTTAAAGGTAATCGTGCGCAGATGAATGTCATATATGCGCTAGGGATTATCATAACGTCATTCTGTTTATGGATTGTGCCAGTTGATAACGAATATGTATTTTCATTCTTATTTTTTATGACTGGTTTCTTTATTTTTGGTCCACAGTTCCTTATTGCGATGGCCGCTGCTGAAAATTCACATAAAAATGCTGCGGGTGCGTCAACAGGCTTTGTTAGCTTATTTGCTTATATTGGGGCATCAATTGCAGGTTATCCGCTATCGTTGGTGATTGAAAAATACCAATGGAATGGTTTCTATTCGTTATTATTAACCTTATCCATTTTCTTGATCCTACTGTTGATAATTGCGATGGCGATGACAAAAAAGAAAATCAGTAATGATGCATAACGGTTTATCATAAAACCCAAAGGTCACTTTGATAGTGACCTTTTTTCGCTAAATTAACCTTGAATTTGTGCAAGGGAGCCGTACAAGTTATACAACACATCATACTCGTCTTGTTGGTAAAAGCGTATTTTGTTCCAACAAAACTGCTTCGCAACTTCAACAGTAAACCTTGTAGCATCAACAAGTTCACTTTCATAACTTGCACCGGTTTCGCTACCGGGGACCAGTGCTTTGGCTGTGATGGCTAAGCCAACTACAGGAGCATGGGTAGCAACATGGGGTTGCATAATGGAATTGAAATGATAAACACCGTTTTCATAAGGGGAAATATCTTGCGTGGTAATTGGGAATGTTTTTGCTACATCACCAGTCGCATATTCCATTAAACGCACTAAATCTGGAGAAACTCGCAAAATATAGCCTTGCTTGGCAGTTGGTGAAATCGCAATTCCTCGGTGTTTAATAATACTATTTCCCTTGGATGTATCGATAGATAAAATGGCATCCATCTGTTTATCGACTTCGTATTTATTCATCGTAGCTGAGGAAACGGGCATCCCCATAAAGTCGACAGGGTCATGAGGGGTTATCGAAACATGGGTTGCAATATGGGAGGTTATAATCACATCCCCTTTAAGCCGGCTACCTTTTGCTGCCATATCAAGTAGTTTCATCGCACTTGCAAAGGCAACAATAGAGCCATCAGCATCAGACACTAACCCGATTCGATTAGGTTGCGCTTGTTGTGCCCCTAAACGGCCAATAATACCAAGTGTTGGGTAATTTCCACCAGATAGTTTTCCCTCTGTACCGGGAATGACAACCTTAATAAAATGGCATAATTGACGAGTATCTTCAGGAGCCTCGTAGTTGACTGAGGTCACCGTGATTTGAGCATGGTCGGGGCTAACAGAGCTTAATAACGAGGACATTTTTTCCCCATCAACATGGGGGCTGTCCAATAACTCATAGACTTGGCTAACATAGTTCAATGACATTATTATGCTCCTTTAATCATATCTAATCGGAAAGGTTGGTTAGTGGTAATTTCTTCAATTTTATCGGGGCCACGTAGCCATAATGCATTTTGGTCACCTAAAATAGTGCCTTGTTCATTTTCAATAAATAACGCGGTACCTTCGTAGAGGGCAATTAACTCTTCGGTTGGGTTAATCGTCAAAAATTCATTTAAACGTTCTTCGCGGCTTTCCCCATTGTGACCAACTGGTTTGCCAGAAATAAAGTGTGGGTTAATTTGAAATGGTGATATGTTCAGTGAATTAAATGAAGGTGGTTGAACAATAGGCATATCATTAGTTGTACGGATCGTAGGGGTTGCAACATTACTTCCTGCACTCCACCCCATATAAGGTACTCCATCCTGTTTGACGCGCTGGGAAATTACGTCAACAATTTTGGCATCGTATAGGCGTTTTAGTAGAGCGAATGTATTTCCCCCACCAATTGCGATAGCTTGTGCTTCCTGCACTGCACTAATCGGGTCGCTAAAATGATGAATGGATTTTAATTCATAACCTAAGGCTCTAAATACAGGTTGTACAATGGCTTCAAACTTATCAAAGCTAAAAGTCACTGCGGCATAAGGAATAAATAAAATATTTTGTTTTTTATGTTGTAATAATCGATGAATTTGCTCATCAGCATGTTCTAAATAATTCATGTTTCCCATGCGTGAACTACTCATTAATAATGCTTTAGTCATTTTTTATTCCTTTGTAATATCATTAATTGCGTTAATAAATAAATCTATTTCTTTTTCAGTATTAAAATAATGCAATGATAATCGAGCCATTTTTTCTATGTTATAGAACTGCAAAATTGCCGTTGCCATAAAATGCCCTGATTCAATAATGATATTTTTAGCTTCTAATTTTTGCATTAATAAATCAGAGGAAATACCCTTAATGTTAAATGGAATTATTCCTATACGCTGATTGCTATTATCTGGACCATATATTTCAATATTTGGAATTGTGGCTAATTTCTGCATAGCATATTGTGTGAGGGTTTGATTACGTATTTCAATTTGCTCAATACCTAATTGGGATGCATAGTCTAATGCAGAGTTCAAACTGATAATTGCAGGGATATTTGGGCAACCTGCTTCAAAACGTTTAGCGGTCTTGGGTAATATCACCGTACCTGTTTTAGGGTCGATGCTACTATTCCACCAACCAACTAGCATTGGGGTTAATAAGGGGATTAACGACTCACGGACAAAACATATCCCACTGCCTTCGATTGCTCTTAAGCCTTTTCGTCCACAAAAGGACATAAAATCACATTGCCAATTTTGAACATTAACACGATACATTCCAATAGCCTGAGAGGCACTGACATGGCTTAATACCCTATACTTTTGGGCTATTTCACAGATAGCCTGCACAGGTTGCATAACGCCAGTTATATTAGATAATGCCACAAAACTGATGAGTTTCGTTTTGGAGGTAATGGCGCATTCTATGGATGCGGGAGAAATAACCCCTTGCTTATCGGCTTGAACAGTAACAATTTTTATTCCTTTTTCTTCTGCTAGCAATTGCCATATTGAAATATTACTGAGCATTTCGGTATCCGGGATAATAACTTCATCACCTGCTTGCCATGAAATACCTCTAGCAATTAAGCAAATGGACTCTGTACCATTTTTAGTGAATGCAATTTCACTTTCTTTAGCACCAATAAACGTGGCCATTTTTTTCCGGCAAACTTCGACCTGCTGGTATGTTGCTTTGCGAAAACTTGGCAGATAGATACCTTGTTCTGCTGTTTTGTCGAGGTAGGCCTTTACCGCATCAATGACCGGTTTGGGTGGGGGGGCTGCGGCTCCAGTATCGAAATAGACGTAGTTTTGTGAGACTAGGGTATCTTGCTGTGCTTGTTGCCATATATTCATCATAATTATATTCCTATTGAAAACTATCGAGCCCATAGGGAAAGCAGTTTTGCTTTTATCGTTGGAAGAAAGGCTTTGGCGGTGGAATAGAGCGCATCACCGGCAATGAGTCCTCCAGCGAAAGTTGAAATTTTATCTGAGCTAATATTAAAGAAGCGTTGTATGATGACCCGCACGGCGAGCGCTACGAGAACGGTCCAACCTGCAATGGGGTAGTTGATCATCAAGCCTGTTGAAAAAAGAACACCAATTTGGTTTTTTGCCCCGCCAATTAATTGAATAACAGCCCCAGGAATGGCCCACAGTAACAACATCATTGCGACATCAGATGAACTGCCTGCTTGAATTGTTGCTGCATAGAGTCGAGAGGCAGGGACAATTTTGTCTTGCTGAAAATAGAAATCATAAGTCAGTGCAACAACGACTAAGGCACAGGAAAAACCAATAATAGAGGCAAAATATTGTTGCTTTCGGCCATAGCGTTCAACATTTGGGTTTTTGCCGTTACCGCGGATCATAAACCCAGTCTTTAAGTCAAACCCCATATCTGCGAATGCAGGGCCAGTGGCGACACAGAACCCAACTAATACGGCTAATGCTTCAGGGGGAAAACCAATAAGGATACCTATCATTAATGAGATAAGCGCAGCTGCCGTCGCTGGAAACCAACCTGAATGCATGGCAGCCATCCCCACAATCATCTCTTGAATCAAAGCTGCTAGGGTAGCAAAAATAAGGAATCCGATGAGTTGTGGCAATGTCATCGTCACAAAAATTTGGCTAATAAAGGTTAAGGCGAGGGCGGTGAGAAAGTAGAAAATAGCCCCTTTAATTAGTGTTGATTTAATACGGCGGCTACTTTGAATAAGTTCTTCACTTTCTTTAATTCGCTGATCCGTTTCTTTTTTATTACGAAAAACAATGGCACCTATTTGAATGAGTGCGACAATTCCTGCCCCAATCATTACACCGTGAGGGACATAGTGTTCATATAAATTATAACTAATTAGACCCGATTCAGAAAAACCACGAATAAGTAAGCCAATAGCAAACATGAATAATGCAAAGATACTACCGATTAAAGCGATACCTGCAGAGGCCATAGGGATGCCAAATCCCGCACCGATTGCGCCTGCAGCAAAGCCTGTTAATAGAGCACCTAGTCTTTTGCCACCTTTATTTCCTGCCCATAGTGTTTCTGCTGTTGCAACGCCAGCAGGCCAAGAGGCACTCGCTGGGTATGCGCGAGTATTAAATAATCCGTATAATATTGTGCCATCAATAATAATAGCCACAAATGCACCAGCCATCATAGGGTAAATTAATTCAGGCATACCGAGCACCCAAGGGACACCGATTGAGACCATCAATCCATTCGCTGCGGCAAAGGTGGCGGCTGAAATACTGGTTTGAATTAAATTTTGAGCATCTATAAATTTAAATGAAGAAAAAATTGAAAATGGTAATCTTGATAATAATATAGCTAATACAGCGCCAATAATTGAGGTGTTCGCCGATATTCCTAGTGTGACAATAATTTGTATACCGATAATAGCACCAACAAATGATAATATAATTATTGCAATAAGCAGTGCTGGAGAAAAAATAGATACACGTACCTCAGTATCATTTTTATCATGAGATATATTCATAGAGTTACCTATTTTAATATTGAATTATATTTATTTTTTATATTTCTCCATATTTAAAATATGGCAGATAACTTACTTGCTGTAGATTTTAATAATGGATAATATTCAGTTAAATTTTTACTTTGGCTTGAGGCAGCAATACATAAAGAGCCTAACACCCCTTTTTCAAATGAAAAAATAGGTACTGATAGCCCTTGAGTCCCTGCAAGGTAAGCTTCTTTTGAATAGGCATAGCCTTCATCCGCGTAAAGTTTCAATTGATGTTTTAATTCCAAATCATTTTGTAAATTGTGTTTTAAAAGATAATCCTCAATATAAGTCACATCCATTGAACTTAAGATAATTTGTGTAAAAGGCGCTTCGTGTAATGACAAGGCCTCACCTTCTTTTGAGGTAAAGCGTATTAGGTGGTCATTTTCTAAAATAAAATTACAAATGGCGATATCGTTATAGCGACGATAAATAAAAATAGTTTCATGCGTTTTGCTGGCTAATGGCTGGAGGTAATCATTAGCCAACTGAGAAAATTGCCGTGTATTATTTGCTATGTGGCCAATTTCGATGCAGCGTAAGCCCAATAAGTACTCTTTACTGTTATTTTTTTGTAGAAACCCTTGCTCCTCTAAAAGGTTAAACCCACGTTGCACCATTGAGGGGCTTTTACCGATATGACGAGCCAGTTCACGCACTCCCCATATTGGTTTATCAATTGAAAAATGGTCTAGCAGAGTTAAAACAAACCCTGCAGATTGTAACTGATTACTCATGCTTCCCCCTGTGTGCATTAAATTAAACGGTATTATTGTTATTTTTCGTTCCTTTATCAGGAACAGTGTTCCGCTTATCGATGTAAATATATTTAGATGAAATAACATACAAAGTAAATGATTTGTTGCCACAGTGTTAAGTCGGTCACTGAATCAATTGTGACCATTCATCAAAATAAGAGTTATTTTGATGTAATGTGTTGATTTTTATATTTAATTATATGGCTGTAGACTGTTCCTAGTAGCGAAACAGTGAGTGGTAGCGTTGATATATGAGATGAATGGCATAAATCATCAAACAAGAATGGTGGTGACTAAATGTTATTCATAATGTGGTTGGGGGGGAACCCTAATACACTGATTTCGACGCGGTTGAATATTTTTTCGTCATAATAATATTCATAAAGTAACTTATTAGAGTCACAAAGTTACTCTGTGCTTTTTTTATCCAAATCATTATCCTCGATTGGCATCTTATTTTTTCAATTCACATGATATTCATCGGTTCTTTGCTATTTTTGTGTAAACGTTTACACTAAATCGAGTTTGATCACAGAATTGGATATCAACTCGTTGGTATACTCGCCCACAACGGCAAGCTGAAAGGCAAATATGAAATTGAAGGCGTACTAAGGAGTGAAACATGCAGCAGGGTGAAATATTCGTCACTGGGGGATTGGGTTATATTGGTAGTCATACTTGTGTCCAATTAATAAAAGCTGGATTACTTCCTGTTATTGTTGATAATTTACATAATGCTAAATTGGAAGTGCTTAATCGCATTGAACAATTAACTGGGGTGAGGCCGGTTTTTTATCACTGTGATATTCGAGATGAACCGGCTATTAAATCTATTTTTAGCGCCCATCAATTTCGTTCAGTTATTCATTTTGCAGGGTTAAAAGCGGTTGGCGAATCAGTTAAAAAACCCATTGAATATTATGATGTTAATGTCAATGGCACATTGGTTTTAGCTCGTTGTATGAATGAAGCTAACGTAAAAAGCTTAATTTTCAGCTCTTCGGCTACCGTTTATGGGGAACCTAGCACATTACCCATTACAGAAAACTTCCCAACAGGTAACACGCAAAGCCCTTATGGCACCAGTAAATACATGGTTGAGCGTTGCTTATCTGACCTTTATCACGCCGATAATTCGTGGTCGATTTCCTTATTACGCTATTTTAACCCTGTGGGTGCACATTCATCAGGCCTGATGGGGGAAGACCCTCAAGGTGTGCCAAATAATTTAACACCTTATATTACACAGGTTGCGGTAGGAAAAAGGGATAAACTAGCAATTTATGGAAACGATTACCCTACTGTTGATGGGACTGGCGTTCGTGATTACATCCATGTAATGGATTTAGCCGATGGGCATGTTGCTACATTGCAAGGAGTCGGTCAGCAAGCAGGGTTACATATCTATAACTTGGGAACCGGAAATGGCTTCAGTGTACTGCAAGTGTTGCAGGCGTTTGAAAGAGCCGTTGGGAAGCCTATTCCTTATACTATCCAACCTCGTCGTGCTGGGGACATCGCAGAGTATTGGTCTACCCCTGAAAAAGCGTATCGTGAATTAGGTTGGCAAGCGGTGCGTACCCTTGATGATATGGCCGCAGACAGTTGGCGTTGGCAAGTAAATAACCCTAATGGATACAATAAATAGGAGATTGATAGCATGAATAAGATGCCATTTAACCCCTCAGATTGCCCTCATCGCCGTTATAACCCGTTGACGGGGCAATGGGTTTTGGTTTCACCTCATCGAGCAAAGCGCCCATGGAGTGGTCAAGATGAAAAGCCGTCAATAACAGACTTGCCTGAATACGATAAAAATTGTTTTCTGTGCCCAACAAATACTCGTGTTTCAGGCGAGGTAAACCCTAACTATCAAGGTACTTATGTTTTTCAAAATGATCACGGTGCTTTGTTAGAGCAAGCCTGTGCTCAGCCAGAAAACCAGTCAGCGTTATTTCAAACTCAATCAGTCAGAGGCGTTAGCCGAGTCATTTGTTTTTCACCAGATCACAGTAAAACGCTACCTGAGCTTTCACTTCCAGAAATTGAAAAGGTGGTGGAAACATGGCAACAGCAGGTTACGGAACTCAGTAAACAATTTACTTGGGTTCAGGTATTTGAAAATAAAGGTGAAATCATGGGGTGCTCTCAACCGCACCCTCATGGGCAGATTTGGGCGAGTGATTTTCTGCCAAATGAAATCGAACGAAAAGACCATTTTTTAGCACAATACTATCAGCGCCATGGCAGTAATCTACTGATGGATTATGTCAATGCAGAACAAAAATCTGGTGCGCGTACTGTGGTGGAAACAGAGTATTGGATAGCAGTTGTACCTTATTGGGCCGCTTGGCCGTTTGAAACGATGCTGTTACCTAAACAACCGATTAGGCGCATGGATGAAATGAATGAGACCGTCCGTACAGACTTGAGTTTGGCGCTAAAAAAACTGACTTGCCGCTACGACAATTTATTTCAGTGTTCCTTCCCTTATTCGATGGGGTGGCACTTTGCCCCTTATTTTAAACCACATAAAGATATTGAACATTGGCAATTACATGCGTTGTTTTATCCGCCGCTATTGCGTTCTGCAACGGTCAAAAAATTTATGGTGGGTTATGAAATGTTAGCTGAAACCCAGCGTGACCTAACGCCAGAACAGGCAGCCCAGCGTTTAAGAGAGGTTAGCGAAATACATTACAAACAACGCTAAACCTAACGAAATAGCTAAGGAATTATTCAAATTAATATTTGCTTGGATTTTATTGTTCGAGTAAATCAATTTTACGATTAAGGAAAGCAAACAATGGAAATGCTGAAAAAAACGGTTGCTAATTCATTCGAGAAAACCTTTGGTTATCCAGCGAATATTTATGTTCAGGCTCCAGGGCGAGTGAATCTGATTGGTGAACACACAGACTATAATGACGGTTTTGTGCTGCCGTGTGCCATTAATTACCTAACAATGACTGCGGCGGCAAAACGTGATGACCGTATTATTCGAGTAGTTGCTGCCGATTATAATAATGATTGTGACGAGTTTAGCCTAGACCAAGAAATTACATTTTTACCTGAAAAAATGTGGGCCAATTATATTCGCGGTGTAATTAAGTTCTTGCTGCAACGTGGGTTTAAGTTTAACGGATGTGATATCGCAGTCAGTGGCAATGTACCGCAAGGAGCGGGGTTAAGTTCTTCAGCTTCATTAGAAGTGGTTATAGGGCAAACAATGAAGGCCTTGTATCAATTAGATATTAGTCAGCAAGATATTGCGCTGAATGGTCAACAGGCGGAAAACCAATTTGTCGGTTGTAACTGTGGCATCATGGACCAATTAATTTCAGCCTGTGGTGATGAGGGGCATGCCTTATTGATTGATTGTCGTAGTTTGGATTTACTGGCAATTTCTATCCCTGACGACCTAGTTGTGATGATAATCAATTCAAATAAACAACGGGGGCTAGTGGGAAGTGAATACAATACTCGGCGTAAACAATGTGAAGAAGCTGCTGAGCGCTTGGCTGTAAAGGCATTGCGTGACGTGACCTATGATGAGTTTTTGCAAAAACAACATCAATTACCGCCATTAGTTGCCAAACGGGCTAAGCATGTGATTAGTGAAAATGAGCGTACACAGTTAGCCGCAATCGCGTTGACACAAAATGATTTACCCTTGTTAAGCCAATTGATGGAGCAATCACATATTTCCATGCGCGATGATTTTGAAATCACCGTAAAAGAGATTGATACATTAGTCGACATTGTGAAATCTATTTTAGGGGCTCAAGGTGGTGTGCGTATGACCGGTGGTGGTTTTGGGGGCTGTGTGGTGGCCTTAATGCAACAACAACTTGTGCAACCAGTGATTGAGGCTGTTGAAGCCCAATATTCTAAAATGACAGGCTTACAGGCGGATATTTATGTTTGTCAGCCAAGTGCCGGCGCTGGCGTAGTGAGTTTGAGTTGATCATAGAACCTGACAAATTGAGGGAAAAAATGCAATTTACTCACGAGCAACGTCTTGCGTTACAAGCCGCTAAAATTATTGAGCTAACCAATCAAAATGGTATGAAAATTACTTTGACGAACCTGGGGGCAAGCTGGATGAGCTGTATCTTACCCTTAGCAAGTGGTCAGCGTGATGTTATTTTAGGTTCGCCAAATATTGCGCAGCAGATGCAGCAGACGGTTTATTTAGGGGCTACAGTGGGCCGTGTTGCCAACCGAATCGCGAACGCACAATTTTCGATTGATGGCGAAAATTATAAAGTGTCTAGTAATCAAGGAATGCATTGTTTACATGGGGGGGAAGATAATTTCAGTTATCGGGTTTGGGCTATTTCACAGCGTTATGCTCAACAGGTGGTGTTTACTCTGATTTCCCCTCATGGTGACCAAGGCTTTCCCGGTGAGTTGCGAGTCGATACGAGTTATGAATTAACAGATGAAAATCAGGTCATTATTCGTTATCAGTACCAAACATCGGCTACTTGCCCTGTGAACTTGACTAACCATACCTACTTTAACCTTGCTGGGGAAAATACGGAAAAAACGTTATTTGAGCACGAGCTTAAAATCCACAGTAACGATTATGTACCGACAGACAAAGACGGGGTGCCAACAGGGGCGTGGCGCGGTGTTACTGGCAGCTATTTTGATTTTCGCCAAGGAAAGCCAATTGGCCGTGGTTTTTTACAAGATGAAGACCAAATAATGGTTGGGGGATATGACCATACGTTTATCCTTGATAGCACTCGTATTGATGGGAAGCAAACGGTCGCTTCACTTCATGCACCTGCGGGGGATATTCAGATGAATATTTCAACAACCATGCCAGCAATGCAATTATATACAGGGAATTATTTGACTTCTGTCGCGGGAAAAACAAAGGAATATACCCCGTTTTCTGGCGTTGCATTTGAAACTCAATTTCCACCTGATGCGGTAAACCACCCTGAATGGGGGGCTAAATACAGCCCAATTTCATACTCAAATCAACGCTATACTAGCGAAACATGCTATCAATTTATTTTTTAATGTATTATTTCGCATAATTATTAACACCGCAGTGATGCGGTGTTTTGCTATTTAGGCATGAATAATCCGTTGTTTTCATTTAAATGATTTTAATATGCGTTATGCCATTGTTTTTAATCCTAGCTCATTGTTTAATAAGCCATCCTAATTGTAGAGGTATACGATGGCGACAATCAAAGATGTAGCAAAAGAAGCCGGCGTTTCTGTTGCAACGGTTTCACGGGTGATCAACCAATCGCCGAAAGCGAGTCAAGCTTCTATTGCATCAGTAAAAAGTGCAATGAATAAGTTGGGTTACCGGCCAAATGCTGCTGCTCGTGCATTAGTGAACCAAAGTTCTAATACAATAGGTGTACTGGTTAATGATGTATCCGACCCATTTTTTGGGGTAATGGTTAAAGCCGTTGATGGCGTTGCTCATCGAAATGGCAAACATATTTTGATTTGCAATGGTTATCATAATGCCAAAGAAGAGCGCCAATCTATTGAGTTATTGATCAATAACCGCTGTGATGCATTGATTATTCATTCAAAAGCCCTTTCGGATGATGAACTGATTGGATACGCGAAAGAAGTTCCGAGTATGGTGCTGATTAATCGGCATATTGATGAAATCGCTCACCGTTGTATTTCATTAAATAACTATAAAGGGGCATATTTAGCGACTGAACATCTAATTCGTCATGGGCATACTAAAATCGCTTATATTTCTTCAAATCATCAAATTGAGGATGCGGTACAGCGCTTAATGGGCTATCGCGATGCGTTAAAAAATAATGGTATTATTCTTTCAGAAAGTTATGTCGAATATGGTGTCCCTTACGGTGAAGGCGGGGAACAAGCAATGACTAATTTGCTAACCAAGTCATTGGAGATCACCGCCGTGGTTGGCTATAACGATTTTATGGCAGCAGGGGCGATTGCCGTATTGGATGAAAATGAAATTCACTCACCAGAACAGGTTTCAGTAATTGGTTTTGATGATGTTTTGATTGCTCGGTATATTCACCCGCGTTTAACCACTGTACGTTATCCTATTCAAATGATGGCTGAAAAAGCAACGCAATTAGCCCTCTCTTTAGCTCGGGGTGAAAAAATCTTAGGGGATAGCTTAATTTACTCCCCGACCTTAGTTCAGCGCAATTCCGTTCGACCATTGCATTCTTAGTGGTAATGCCATTAGAGCCATGAATTGAGCACTCATTCACTTTTCATGTAAACGTTATCATTTATTTTTGATGGTCATCACGTATTTTAGATTTTAGCCTGCTGACTTTCAGATTCTCTCTGTTATTTATGCCCTTTATGACGCGATTTCTAGGTTTAAATCTAATGTTTAGCTAATTCAGTGAATATTCTTAAGAATATTGTGAAAATATGTGATTTAAGTAACGGTGATTATTTGTGGTAACGTTTACACTAACTTCGTTATCATTTGGCGAAGGAATTTTATTATGCAGACAGAAGGGGTTGGACTAAGCACTTTAGACTACGGGATCTTCATCCTGTACGTGCTTGTTATTATTAGTGTTGGGCTCTGGGTATCACGAGATAAAAACGGGCAAAAAAAAGGAACTAAAGATTATTTTTTGGCAGGTAAAACATTGCCTTGGTGGGCTATCGGTTCATCATTAATTGCAGCAAATATATCCGCAGAACAATTTATCGGCATGTCTGGATCAGGCTTTTCGATTGGTCTGGCAATTGCATCCTACGAATGGATGGCGGCACTTACCTTGATTATTGTCGCTAAGTATTTTATGCCTGTGTTTATTGATAAAGGTATTTATACTATTCCTGAATTTGTTGAAAAACGCTTTAATAAAACATTAAAAACCATTTTAGCGGTATTCTGGCTAGCATTATTTATCTTTGTTAACTTAACCTCAGTCCTATATTTAGGTGCGTTAGCGTTACAAACAATCCTAGGTATACCAATGAATTATGCTATTTTTGGTTTAGCATTATTTGCGGTAATTTACTCCCTCTATGGTGGCTTATCCGCAGTAGCATGGACCGATGTCGTGCAAGTATTCTTCCTGATTTTAGGTGGCTTGTTAACGACAATTATGGCTGTGAGTTATATTGGTGGGGACGCCGGTTTGTTTGCAGGAATGAGCCGTATGGCAAGCGAAGCGCCTACTCATTTTGAAATGATCCTAAGCCAAGATAACCCTCAGTTTAGTAATTTACCGGGGATAGCCGTGTTAATCGGTGGCTTATGGGTTGCCAACTTATACTATTGGGGTTTTAACCAATATATCATTCAGCGTGCATTAGCCGCTAAATCCATCAATGAAGCTCAAAAAGGGTTAGTATTTGCTGCGTTTCTAAAACTTATTGTACCGATTTTAGTTGTTGTGCCTGGTATCGCTGCTTTTGTGATAGTTTCAGACCCTGCATTGCTTGCTGGTTTGGGGACTATGGCACAAGAACATATACCGACATTAGCGCAAGCGGATAAAGCTTATCCGTGGCTAACCCAGTTCTTACCTGTAGGCGCGAAAGGGGTAGTATTCGCAGCATTA
This sequence comes from Providencia sp. AGC89, assembly GCF_053543535.1. Classification (NCBI taxonomy): domain Bacteria; kingdom Pseudomonadati; phylum Pseudomonadota; class Gammaproteobacteria; order Enterobacterales; family Morganellaceae; genus Providencia; species Providencia sp. AGC89. The sequence goes on along the minus strand of NZ_JBIXLP010000094.1, from coordinate 89,897 downwards.
GCAGCCGCTATCGTATCGTCTTTAGCTTCTATGTTGAACTCTGTAGCGACTATCTTCACCATGGATATCTATAAGGAATATATTGCACCTGCAACAACGGACCATAAATTGGTTAATGTTGGCCGAGTCAGTGCGGTTGTTGCATTGATCATCGCCTGCTTTATTGCACCATTACTGGGTAATATCGGGCAAGCTTTCCAATATATACAGGAATATACAGGCTTAGTGAGCCCTGGGATCTTAGCGGTATTCTTGTTAGGTTTATTCTGGAAGAAAACAAATGCGAAAGGCGCGATCATCGGGGTATTATTGTCTATTCCATTTGCTTTATTCTTGAAATTAATGCCATTAGGTATGCCTTTCCTTGATCAAATGATGTACACCTTCTTCTTTACTGCTGTAGTGATCGGGTTGATTAGCCTTACAACGGCAAAAGGGGATGATTGTGATGGCGCTATTATTTTAACTTCCGAGACCTTTAAAACGTCAACAGGTTTCAATATTTCCGCTTACGTTATTATGGTTGTTTTGTGTGTTTTATACGCACTTTTCTGGTAACGCCATAGCATTATTAAACTCACCATTAAAATGATAACAAAAGGCGGGATATTCCCGCCTTACTTATTTTTACTCGCTTGGATAGCGATTTTATATACTTTTATTAACAGATGCTCTGATATCGTTATAAATTAGTCGTCTTATAATACGATTCTATTTTGGATTTAAGTGACGCAACAATTTTTTTCTTCCAAGGTTGCATTGATTTTCTGTGCATCATAAATAAATTACCAATGGCAAGGCTATCAGTAAGCTTCGTTTGGTAAATGGTATGTTTTAGTGACTGATTTTCTAGCCAAGGTTCTGGCACAATCGCTAAATATGGGCTGCTATTTATTGCTGATATCACTTGCGAATATTCTGGGCATTTAAAGCCAATAGTTCTAAATAAACCTCTTCGACGTAATTGCCTATCTAGTTCGTTGTCATCTTGGGGCCAAGGTAAACAATAGACATGTTTATAAGATACGAGTTGTTCAAGGCTTAATTCTTTAACGTGCTCTAAAGCTGGTCTTAATGGCGCTCCGTAGATAATGACTAATCGGCTAATACCTATAGTTTCAAATTTTAGCGACGATACAGGGCTTTGATCTCCACCGACAGCAAAGACTAAATCAATGGTGCCATCAAGCACTTCTTCACGCCAAGACCGCCTTTGGTATGGAATACATTCCGCGTAAAAATCTAACTTGAAAGACAGTTCTGATAAAGGAGAGGTCATAATATCCATCAATGCTGGGGGGCAGACAATTTTGAAACTTCTTGAGCCATCAATGGAATCTGTAAATAAATCATCATTCAAGGAAATAAAAAGGGGAACGAGTTTCGCTTTAAGTGTTAAAGCAAATGGGGTTGGAACTTGAAGATTATTTTCTCGTTTAAATAACGGGTCACCCAACGCTGAGCGTAGCCGACTCAATGCGTGGCTGACCGCGGAAGATGAAATACCCAGTTTAGAAGCTGCTTCCTTGGTACTTCCTGTTAAAAGTAATGCATAGAGAACTTTGAGAAGATTAAAATCAAATTGAGCAAGATTCATTTTGTACCAATATTAATGAGCAGAATTCAATTTACTTATACTATCATCTTGTTTCGATGATAAACAAGTAACGGTATTCATGAAACAGTTAAAATTAATAGTATTGCTCTGCATGCAAGGGTTAGTCGTGCAACCTATAGCTTATGCTTCATTACATCCTGAGCAACCATTATCTGTCGCTCCACCTAAAAGTGTCTTTATGGAATGGGCAAAGCCTATCGCACCTTTCAAAATAGCCCCTCAAGTTTGGTATGTTGAAACGACAAATTTAACGTCTATATTGATCACAACAAATAAAGGTCATGTACTCATTGATGCGGGCTTAAATGAAAGCGCAGAGTTAATTCAAAGTAATATTGAAAAACTAGGGTTTAATATTAGGGATATCAAATATATTTTGAACAGCCATGCTAGGTTGGATCAGGCGGGTGGGATAGCTAAATTAAAAAAAATAAGTGGTGCAAAGGTCGTTTCGAATAAACTCAATGCTGAGCAATTGGCTTTAGGTGGTGCAGATGATTTTGCATTAGGTGATGCATTATTATTTCCTTCAGTTAAAACAGATTTACTCTTAAATGATAATGAATCATTTAGTCTTGATGGTGTAACTTTTACTATATTATTAACGCCAGGGCATTTACCGGGAAGTACGTCATGGAAGATAAAACTAAATAATAATGACACACTGATATATGCAGATAGCCTAGCAACTCCTGGCTATTATTTAATTAATAATCTGAATTATCCAGAAATTATTGAAGACCTCCAGTATAGCTATCAAGTTTTGTATGATCAAAAGGTAGATATATTTATTGCAAGTAAGGGAGATAAGTTTGACCTTATAGATAAACTTACAGAATTAAATAATGGAAATGATAAGGCATTTTATGATGAAAATGGCCTTAAACGTTATGTTGAAAAATCCAAAATGTCTTTAATAAGCCAATTACATTTATAATCCTGTAAATAAAGAGTGAAAATCATGACAGTTAAATATTTAGTCCCAATGTTGGGTGCTATTTTATGCACTAATTCTTTTGCCGATGAATTAATATTAGGTGCAGGTGTTGGAATGTCATCACCCTATGAAGGGTCTGATAAATATATTTTAATACCGGATGCGACGATCCAATACACAGTAGATACAAACAGTTTTGGTATATTTAGTTTGGGCACTAGTGGTGCAAAGTGGCAATATAGTCTGTTTGATAATTTTCATATAGGTGTTCTTGGCGCTTATATGCAAGGTCGAAAAGAGGAAATTGGTTTTTCTGGTAGTAAAAATAAAGACTTAAAGGGAATGGGAGACCTTAAAGGTGCTATAGCTGCGGGTTTTGAAGTGAGTTATAGTATAGAAGAGCATTCTATCTATATTAATTCATTGACGGCACTTGGACATAGGGATTATGGCGGGGTAGATGTTGATAATGCAACAAGGGTTGAGTTTGGGGTTAACTCGCATTTTGAATTAAATGATGACTGGTTTATTGATACCAATATATCCACAAGATACGTAAATAAAAATTATAACCAAGCTTACTTCGGCGTGACTGAAAAGCAGTCTCTTAAGACGGATTACGCTGTATATACCCCCAAAGCAGGTATTAAAGATGCAGGTATTCTAATCGGGTTGAACTATAGGTTGAGTGAGAATTTTTTCCTTAATTTAAAATCTGGAGGTTATTATCTATTTGGTGATGCGGCTGATAGCCCAATTACAAAACAAAAATATGGGCTAGTCAATATAATTGGTCTCTCATATGCATTTTAAAGAACATGCAAATGAAAATAAATATTAAATATACTATATATGCATCAGTGTTTTTATTATGTGGATGTGTTGTAGGCCCAGGCTGGTATAAAGAAGGTGTAAATTATGAAGACTCTGAAAATGTCTTGGCAAAATGTAAATATGATATTGGTATTGCTTTAGTGAGTTCAAATGAAAGGCCAGAACTCATCGCTGAATGTATGAAGTCTCAAGGGTATAGATACAAAAACTATTCACATAGCTATTAAATTTAACTTTATATTCTATATTGTAATTTATGGTGCTAACTGATGGCACCTTTTTATTGGATAACTATGATTATTATTTTTAGTAAGTTTTTAAGAGAGTTAAATAGCAGCGGTTTGTTTGAAAATATAAACTATGACTTATACCCTAAGTTGGGAGTAATATATGGATGTGATAAAGAAAAAAGAGAAATAAAAATCACTCTTTCAACATTAAATGATAAAGAAAATAGGGTGACAATCACTGTGCAATCCGATGTTGATTGGAATAAACGAAAACAATTGCGTGCAGTACTTATTAATGAAAGTTTATATATAAGCCATGGCGACTTTATAGATAGGGTTACGCCTATTTTCATAAGGAATTATTTCTTTAAATTTGATATTATAGATTTTTTATCTATAGTCATTTGTCAAAATAGAAAAAGATAATAGGGTTAAGCGGTTATCAGTAGGAAAAGTATCGATATAGAAAAGAATGCTTATTTACCTTAAGTAAGGGGCTATTATCTCTCTGTGCATGTTGATAAATTTTACTTAATGTACTTGTTGCGCATCAGTGATACCCCTTATCAACCATGTTTTAGGTAACTATATATCAATGAAATGACACGGTAAGTGCGTTTTTTTATTTGGGTGGAGTAAAACTAACCTGCATAACGGCCTAATTGCAAAGGCTTTTTCTTACCTATAGGCTTTGATTATAGACAATAGGGCTATCTATTATTGTTACTATGTAATATATCGAGCCAGAAAGTTGCTCATCTATTTATGAATATCATTTAATTTTAAGGGTAACAGGTGGTATTTAACACAAGTTTATTTAGTTGATGAGGGGGAATATATAGGGCTATAAGCAGTAATAACTGTACCATTTATCAATCTATTTTTCATTATCCTTGCTATATATCCTAACGTTTTCTAACGCAATTAAAATGTTACCCTAAACCGATGAAATTTAAAATTCACCATATAGAGCGTGGGCATAGACCGTTTAGGTTGTGCTTTTATTGCGGCTCCTTTAAAATAAAGTTGATCAGTGATTTATCATTGGTCTTGCCTCTTCTAGCGTTTGGTCGCGCTAGCAGAATACTCGGTTAGCTTTGGTCGGCGACCCGAGGTAAAGAAACCCATTTAGGTGGGTTTTTTTACGCCTATCAATCAACGCTTGTCAGCCCTAACTGGCTGGTCTTGCCTCTTACGTTAGCCTAACTCTTTTCCCTAGGTAGGCTGATTTTTAGGTTTGAACACTTATCTAAATACTTGCTGTGTTTGTATTAGTAGAAATAATATTAGCATCGATATTTTTATCATTCAATAGCATTGCTAATTACTCTAGGCGATAAAAAACCGAAAATATTAGCGATAGTATTTAATTGATTGTTTTGGTTAAGCAAAATCAACCATTTTTATTGGAAGAGACTTTATGACTTTACCTATTACGCGTAAATCATGCATCTCAGCTTCTTCAATATAAAAAGTTTCATAGGCAGGATTATCAGATTTGACCGCAAGCTTCCGGCCTTTAACTCGCTGTAATCGTTTTATGAATAGGGAGCTTTCAAAACTAAATACATAGACGCCATCCCCATCAAAAAAGTCACTGTGTGTATCAACGAAAACAACATCCCTAGGATTAATTGCCGGAGACATGCTATCGCCGCTGATATTAATCATCTCAATTCCTTTAAGACTTTTACGACCAAATAACTCAAAAATTTTTTCGGAAGAGAATTCTATTGATTTTATGGTGTCAGGGAAGTCATTATTAATAAAACCACCGGGACCTGCTTTTGCATATATATCCATTAATCTCAATGTGTTGTGATCGCTTCTAATCGATTGTTGTGGGTGAGTGGTATCTTCACTTCTATTTGTTGACCTGACGTAATCGAGTAAAATTTTTAATTCGGGGTTGATATCTTCAGGCTTAACACGAAGTAAAGCGGCAAATTTTAATGTGGTATCTGTATTTAACGCAGTACGGCCATTGAGATACTGGCTGACGGCTCCTTGCGTAGAAAAGCCAAGTGCCTCAGCTGCTTTTTCTTGAGTTAAGCTGAGAGATTCACGTTTGCTTTCCCAGATATTACGTAAATTTTGGGCTGCTATTTTGTCTGATTCTGAAATTTTTCTATTCATATCATCTATTTTATTTGTATTGCTAATATTATGCCACTAGTATTGCTATTATTTTCGTTATTAGTACTGCTAATGTTGAATCGTTAAGTAAAAAAGGAGCTAACAAATAAGATTAAATATTTACCTAAAGAATAACAGTAACTTAATCAGTTTGAATTTGCTCAAACCATTGGCGTGATACAGGGCTATATCAGTTAAGTCATCAAAGGTAACTCCATTCCAAAATGTTGTAAAGGCATTGGTTGGGCATCAAAAACAAACGGGTTATTAGACCACTTGCTTTATCACCCGAAGTGAGGTGATTTGATTTATCTTTTAATCGTTTAATACATCGCTTAAAAGTTGAAATATATGCACTTGGAAAAAAGAAAATCGCTCCCATCATATGGTTATATATTTTATAACGGATATAAGGCCGTCTTGTCATAAGGTTATTAGATGTCGTTAGTTGGAGTGAAAATGAAAAAATCGGTTTATAAAGCAAGTGGTTTATGGAACCAAGAATCTTTCATAACTCTTTTTGTCGCAACAAGCGAAAAAGATGTACTTTCAACAATCGTATTTTGGGCAAATCTTGGTGGCGCTCGAGTCGATGAGCTATCTATCGAGCGTTATTGCTCAGTGCATTAACCAAACTAAGATGAAGTGGCAGGCCAATGACAAAAAACAGTAACAGAACGTAAAGCTGAATAACGTAAGCGGCAAAAAGAATCAGGCATTACTGAGGCTGAGTTATTTCTTGGTAAGCAGGGGGGTAAAAATGCTTCAAAGAAATTGTGCATTACGTAGAGCCAGTAGAGAGCCTTGTAAGAATGCGAATTTGATTCGAATGGATGACATACTGTGATGCTATTCGGCTCTAAACGAAACAATAGGATATCTAAGTTGTTATCATAGACGACTGTGGAATAGGTAGGTTAAACATACAAAACACTGTTTATTTAAACAGTGTTTTGTGTATAATCCATTTATTGGCTTGAACACCCAATCTAAATACTCGCTGTGTCTACTGAGAGAAAAAGTATGGCACAGTATAGCTTTATCAAAATATCTAACGGCTCTCTTGTTTCGGCTTCCCGCCCAGCAAGGGAATTCATGCACGTCAAAATCAAGTGTGGTGGTGTGCTTTCGGCTGATTTCAAGAAAGACCGCGATTCACGACGCCATCGCAACTACTCCGCAATACTCAATTTAGGGGATAAATATTGGCAGCCAATTGGCGACAATACTCCAATTGATAAATTCTTTAATGCTCTCCGTTATTGGTTAGTAGAACAATTGGGCCATTATGAAACCTTTGAAATGTCTGATGGCAGCCTACGCCGTATCACCCAATTAATCAGTTTTACCAAAATGAACGACCTAGCTTTTGGTGAACTCTACAAAGCCACCCTCGATGTACTTTGGAACTGTATTTTATTTCGTAAAATTCCCACCCAACAGGTTGCTGAAAATGTGGCAGCTCAGTTATTAGATTTTATTTAGAGGCAAGACCAATGAAACTCGAAAATGCACTGAAAAACTTTCACCCCAAATCACCGATATTTAGCGATACTGCGAGCAGTACATCACCCGACCGTTTAACTGGAACGGACATCATAGCTGCTATGGGGATGATTGATCCTCAGGCTAAGTTTGGCATGACGGCTTTTCTCGCTAAAAATGATGTCAGCGAAGAGGATAAAATTTCTACCATAGAAGCCTTGACGCAATATGCGAAAAAACAGACCCCAAAGCTGGTAGCAAAAGCTGCAGGTAAAAAACTAGGTCATTGTTTAATCATATTGGCCAAAATCGCATTTGAGGACTACGCTCGTTCGGCAGGTTCCGTTTTCCCATGTTCAACCTGTAGCGGCAAAGGGATGATTGATAAACAAGTCACTACAACAAAATATTCAACAAGAGACGCTGTCTTTTCCTCCTTTACCAAGGACAAGCCCAAACGATATACAAATACTGAGCGTGAGATAGTGGAAACTGAAAAAGTGATTTGCCAGTCATGTAAGGGAAAAGGCCAGTTAACACAGCGCTGTCGATGCAAGGGGCGGGGGAAAGTACTGGATGAAGCACAAACAGAACGACAGGGCGTCCCAGTATTCAAAGATTGCCCACGGTGTGCAGGCCTCGGTTTTAAGCGCGTTCCCTCATCTGTCGCATATAATGCAATAAAGCACTTGGTACCAGAGCTTAACGAAAGAACATGGCGCCGAAATTGGAAACCGTTTTATGAAACATTGGCCAGCAAATGTTTCATTGAGGAAAGTATTGCAGAGCAGGCGTTTAGCAAAGCGATAAAATAAACTGATCAAATAAACAGTAAAAAGCTTGCATTTTGTCCGAAGCTGGTTTATTATTTTTCCACAATGGACATTCTATACCTAATTAAGTAAATCGATGTCTCATTTTACCAATTCAAAACCTCGCGATTGCGGGGTTTTTTTATATCTAAAAACCTCAACAAGTGTTTCGTTTTCTTAAGAGTAGAACCTCACTTCGGCAGGGTTTTATTTTGTGATCTTCTGTGGTTTAGCACGATAAGTGAGGTTTTAAGTGAAAGTCTGCATTATAGGCATTTCTGGCGCAGGGAAAACAACGTTAGCTAAAAAATTAGCCATTGAACTGAATGTCCCTACTTATGCGTATGATGATATATATTGGAATAAAAGGAGTGGAGAATATATTAAAAATACTCCTGAGATAATTAATTCACTTGTTTCTGCCATAAAATCGGAAAGAGATTGGATAGTTGAAGGCGCGTATGATCGTCGGATGCTCCCATTCTTTGAAGACTGCTCTTTGATTATTAGATTGAAGATCCCATATCGGATATGTGTGTTAAGAATAATAAAGCGTTACCTACTTGCAAAAATAACAAAAACAAGACATAAGGAAACGATTCTAAATACCATTGAATTACTTCGCTTTGCAAAGCGATTTGATAACCAATTAAATGTTTTTTTTGATTCAAACCCAGCTGTTATGCATAAGATAGTTGAAGTTAATAACACTAAGCAGTGTTCACTAGAAATTAAAAAACATTTAAATGAAACTTCATAATTTAAAGGGGACAGTGATGCCATTTTCTATGTTTAACCGACTAATATGTAAGGTAACCCTTACAAGTTCAGTGATCTAGTCTTGTGGATAGCTTATATTCAAGAGGTCGCCTAGTGCGGCTTTTTTTGTCTATAGTAAAAAGCTAATTTCTAGTTAATTTTTTATGGATAAAATAGCAATTCTTAAATTAAGCTAAAATTGAGTGGGTTAAATTTTTTATTCTAATAGTTAGTTTTTAATTGATATTAAGATTCATGCCTTTTAATTTATTAAATGTAATAATTTCCTTTCTTGTTTATTTAAAAAAAGGATGTTTTTATTGTGAGTATTTTCAAATTTAAAAAAATAATGGCTATCACTATCTTTTCTTGCTCATTTTCAAGCTTTGCTGCAAATCCACCGTTACAATTTCACATTCACGGTTCTTTTGAAGAGGTTGTTCCTCCGTGTAATTTGACAAGCGAGTCGAGCTTTAATTTGGGTTTTGATACCATTCCAACATATGTAAATATTGGATACGAAACGCAAGCCGAGTTTGTCAGAGTAAGTTATCAATGTATGCAGGATGTTAATGTTAAAGTTTATTTTTCTGATGCTGCCCATAAACTTTCTAGTGCAGCATATCAAACGACAGCGAGCCATATTGGGGTTAAAACTAAAATAAATGGTCAAATATTAAATCCCAATGAAAAACTAGAGTTTAAGTCTAAAGCAGGAGCATCAGAAATCCCAGTTGAAGTTAGTTTAATAAGGCTAGCAGAAACACAAGGTAATGGTGGTAGTTATGACTTTAATTTAACGGGTATTATTGAGACAGAGTATAACTAATATTTTAATTAGTATATTGTGTGCTGCTTTTCTATTAAATTCTTCAAGGTCACTTAGGTGGCCTTTTTTATTAACTCAACCTCAGGCACTCCGTAGGGGGTGAAATCATGCGTATGGATAAATACAGCAACGCAGCCTACGGCAGTGCTGGGCTTACAGCATTCTTTGCAAGTCTATCACTTTATGAGTGGGGCTTTATTATCGGGATGGCGTTTAGCATTATTCTTGGTCTTATTACCTTTTTTATGAATCGACGAGAGCAGCGAAAGCGAACACGTTTATTTGAAGAACTCGTCAATAAAACCGATCCTCTAAACCCCTCAGCCACTGCACGAAAAGCTGCCGAACTTATGGCGAAAGCGCCTAAGGATATCTAATGTCACTCAAACAAAAACTCACTGTGCTTGTTGGTGCAGGGGCTTCGGCTATCGGTTTAGCCGTGATTGCGCATTATGAGGGGATTAGATATGAGCCCTACGAGGATGTTATTGGCGTGCTGACGGTCTGCTATGGGCACACAGGGAAAGATATTGTTCCCAATAAAACTTATACCAAAGAAGAATGTAACGAGCTGTTAGAGCTGGATTTTATGAGAACCAAACTGCAGGTCGATCGCCTAGTTAAAGTTCCTGTAAGCGAACACACCAAAGCCGCGCTTTATTCATTTGCTTTTAATGTGGGTACCGGCGCATTTGCTAAGTCGACCATGTTGAAAAAGCTTAACGCAGGTGATCAATACGGTGCTTGTGAAGAACTAAAAAGATGGGTTTACGCGGGGGGTAAGGTATGGCGTGGGTTAGTGAATCGCAGAGATGCGGAGGCCGTGATATGTCATGGAAGCCTGTAGCCGCTGCAATTTGCATTGTGCTATTTGCGATAGCAATGATTGCATTCGGTGTTTATCGTCTAACAGGCAACACTTGTGGCATTGATAAAGCCAGCTTAGAAAAGCGTTGCCAAAAAGCTATCAACCATTATAAGGGCCGATAAGTTAACTTTTAATCTTCTCTATGGTAACCGCCATGAATAAAGTCAGAGCATTGTTATTTGTCGCTGCATGGGTGGCCATATGGGGAATGTGGAAGCAGTACGAGAAGATAGGCGAACTTAACACCAAGAATGCCAAGCTACTCATTGAACTAGCTGAGCAAGTTAAAATCAATGAAGATTACCAAGAGCGCGTTCAAGCGCTTCATAAACTCGATACTAAACATATCCAAGAGCTAACAAATGCAAATGCTGAAATTGATAAGTTGCGTATTGCTGCTGAGCGCAATCCTGAGCGGGTGTACATCAGAGCCAGTTGTCCGAAAGTCGAAACCAATTCCACCTCCCGCGTGGATGATGGAACAACCGCCAGACCTACTGACTCCGCTAATGTGACGTTTAAACGTTCTCTCTTCCCTGATACAGCGGCCATTAGTGCGTTGTATCCTAATCTCCACCGCATATAAGGTTTTTACTATGCCAATTAAACAAACACGATACGTTGATATTGCATCGGCGGTCATTGGTGCGTCTGCTGTTCCGATGCGCAAACTGACTGCACGTTTATTTTCCACCAACCCGAAAATTCCTACGGGTAAAGTATTGGAATTTACCAGTGGCCAAGTCGATGAGCTATTAGGTATTGATGCGCCAGAGGCTCACTTTGCGCGGCAATATTTTAGCTATGTCAGCCCTGCACCAGTCAGTAAACCCAAAGAATTACAAATTGCCGCCTATGAGCCAGTAGGGCGTGCGCCTACGCTCTTTGGTGCAAAAGCGGCCGCATTAGTGGATTTAAAAATCATTACCGATGGCACGCTATCGGTCACGATAGGGGCTGTAACTAAAAGCTATAAAGATATTGATTTATCAGAAGCAAAATCGTATTCGGATATCGCGTCTACAATTCAAAGCAAGCTTAATGCTGAGAGTGAACCGCAGTTTTCCAGTAGCTATCTGACGTTTAATGCACTGGAAAGCGCGTTTGAACTCAGTGGCGGTGTTCAGGAAAGTGCATCGATAAGTGTCGAGTATTCTGCGCTGGCTGAAGCCATGGGGCTTTCTTCCGGTACGGCATCGGAGGGGAATCCCGCGCAAACGCCTTTAGAGGCTTTCATTGTTGCCGAGCAAGTTTCAGATTCGTTTGGTAGCGCGACATTCCTTGACGAAATGCCATTAGAACAAGCGGTTGCTTTAGCTCAGTATGTTTCGGGTGAAAACGTCAAGTACCAGTTACACCTTAATGTTAGTAAAAATAAGGTTGAAGATTTTAGTGCAGCCTTGATGGGAACGGCTTCTGTTGGGTTAAACCTCAAAACGGATGATAGTTTCTTTATCCAAGCCCTACCCATGGCAGTTATGGCGGCAACGGATTACGACCGCACTAATGCGACGACAAATTACATGTTCCGCCAGTTTAGTATTGCGTTTCCTGCCCAAGTCACTACCGATAAAGATGCGGATCGCTACGATAAGCTTCGTGTGAACTACTACGGTGAAGTAGTGGTGGTTCGGATTCTGTAACCATTGGTAAAGGAAATCTTCCAGCGGTGCCCTTGAAATTCTCTGGCACAACGAGTTCAAATGGTGGTCATACTCATAATCGTGGAACGATGAATATCACTGGGGAATTTGCGAATAATGGTGAGGCATGGAAAAATACAACTACATCAGGACATGCGGCAGGAGCTTTTACAAGGATGACGACGAGAAATGTTACCTCACACACAGAAACATCGAATGGTGGGTGTTACTACTCCTTTGATGCTTCAAAGACATGGTCTGGAGCTACATCTAATAATGGAGCCCACACTCATACCTATTCAGGAAATACAGAAAACCTTGGTTCAGGAACGGCTTTGGCAGTAACCAACGCCTATATTATGTTAATGGGTTGGTATCGTATCTCATAAGTAATTATTGAAGCTAAAGTGGCGCAGTCAGTGCCACTTTTTGATTGCTGTTTATATAAATCAATTAGTTGACTAAATAATTCTAATCATTCACTGTTAATTTTAGATACAAATACATTTGTATCAACTATGAACTTAAAACTGTCGTAATTGTATTCTGAACAAATATTAATATGGGATGCTCTATCACATGTAAGGAATCAATGATTAAAAACGTATAAAATTTAGTATACTTTCTTCTATTAGAGAATATTGTGCGATATTTTAAAATAGCCTGAATATTTCATCTTTATATAATATTAATTTTTTTCATCATAGTGCATCCAGTCGTTAATATTATTTTCTACTTCCCACTCCTTAATTTTACGTATTATTGACTATTAATCGAGATATAAATGATTAATTCAGTGTTTGTCTTATTGTTTTAATTACTTTAATACAGTGAAATACCGTTGCCAAATACAAGGAGATATTATGTATATTAATTTTGCTTATGATATGGTAAACATAGGTTGGTTAACATTTATTATCTTTATGCCTATAGACCCTGTTTTTTCCTATTCTGCGCTATTGGAAATAACGACACTCTCGGTAAAGTAACCTTATTATAATCGGTTAGATAGAGATTGAGGTAACAACAATAATCACATATAAAGCAGCTATGACCAAAACAGCACCAATGATTGTCCTAGCAAAAAGGCAGCTAAGGCTGGTTGGCGGCGATTTAGGGAGTAGCGCTGAAAAACTCCAATAAGCAAGAACGAGTAATAAAAAAGCAAAAAACAAAAGATAAGTAATAGTGAATGCCACTTTGAGTCCCCTTAAATTTAATATGATTAAGTCTAAGGTATTTGGGGTTTATATGCGATAAGAAAAAATGCAGAAAATTGATGGTAATAATATAACTCGCAAAATTTAATATTTAAGCAAGTTGGTTTAAATTATTTTGAATGTCAACATTTCCTATCTTACTTATAAGATGCCAGTAAGCCTGTTCGTTATTAACGTATAACATTAACATGTTCTTGTTTGACCTGCCTCTCAGGCTGATCAGCCAATTGCATAGAGATGGGAACTGAAATGTTGAAATCCAGCAGCCAAGCTAGTTTAGTACTACTATTCGGCTGCCCTTCATTAATCACACAGTACTCAACTGATCCAGAATAGAAATAAATACTATGTAAAACTTTGAGGCTCTTCTAAATTAAACTGTGATTGTCCTTTAGATTTTGCAGACTTAAAGTGAAAGATCCCAAAAAAGCTGACTTTCCTCAGACGCATGACCAATCTTTCGTATTAGGGAAAAAGGAATCGAGTTACTATCATCGAGAGTCTTTCCGATAATATTAGCAGCATTTAGGTAGTCATATCTCAGTCCAAAGCTGGCCACCATAGTAGGTTCCGCTGAGTGAGTACGATCTAAGAGTGCTTGATTGAACTCGATAAACTGAACGAGCGTGGCACCTGCGGCTTTTAATCCAGTGAAAATAGAATCAAACAGTTCAGTATGGAGTGCCCGTGTAAACACTGCGATAGTCTGGCCCTTAAGATCCGCAGGCTTCAGATTATTGACCTTCGCGAGGGGATGATTGGCAGACATCAGTAGTTCAAGCTTGAGCTCACAGAGTAACATTGTCTCAATTTCAGAATGGTGTACTTCACCCAACACAAAAGCAAGGTCTAAACCCCCCTTCAGAACCCGATCAATCAGCCCTGAGCTCCAGCCAATATCGAGTTCAACACTGATATCGGGATAAATTAACGCAAATTGGTCGACCAGTTCTTGTCTGCGAACAATATGGTTGCCGTAAGGAGGAGAACCAAGCCTAAGGTGACGCTCATCTCGGTGTTGCAATTGGGACGCAAGAGCTTCGGTCAGCATCATTGATGCGTGTACGCCGCGTGCTGCTTGAAGTAGCTCGTAGCCCTGTTTGGTTAAGGCAATATTACGTGTGTTCCGAGTAAATAGGGGAAACCCTAACTGCTCCTCAAACTTTTTCAATCGGGCAGACAGCCACGGTTGAGCTACATGTAAACGCTCAGCTGCTCGAGTGAATGAACCTTCCTCAGCGATTATCGCAAACTGCACCACAAGGCGCGGATCAAGCTTCATTGAGCAATTCCTCATTTATATCGCAGAGATCTGCATGTTGTAGCGTAATGTTTAATGACCGTCGCATTTTAACTAAATCCTATTGGAATTATAACGAAATCTTAACCGCTATACTGTTAGCATGTATATTGTTATTTATACGAAATTTGACTTAATTACGAGAAAATTCGTCTTAGACATGGCTTCTTGATAGAGGGATACTTCCATCGAAATCTGTACTAATCCACTACTGGTAAATTGGTTTGGCGTACGGCCACAATTGTTAGCATTAGTGTGAAATAAACAAATTTGGAGGAATGCATGGACACGAAACAGAGGTTCGACCAACTTAAGAATACGGAACGCCTCAATGACGAAATTCTGTTTGAATTCTTTGATTCGCTTTCACCCGTTTCTACAGATGAAGTTCTGGGGCGCTGGAAAGGCGGTGATTTCAATACAGGGCACTGGTGCAATCGTGCTCTGATAGAAAGGAAATGGTACGGAAAGTGGTATCGTAGCAAGATGGACGCAGTGCCACTTATCTGTTATGACGACCAAAATCGCCTATTTTCAAGTCAGGCAATGAAGGGTGAAGCCTCGCTTTGGGATGTAGAATTCCGTGGAAAAGTCTCGACTACCATGATCTACGATGGTGTACCTATCTTCGATCATTTACGTAAAGTTGATGAAAACACACTGCTCGGCGTCATGGATGGTAAATCGTTGGAGGGCTCCCCTGATATTGTTGATAACGGCAAGTACTACTTTTTCTATCTTGAAAAGGTAGATAGTTTCCCAGTCGAATACGTGGAAGAGTGAAAAACTGTTTATGTGGGCAAACGCGGCTATTGCTCGCCGCGAACAAGCTCAAAAGCAGTGTTGAGTGATTTGAAATTTGGATAGGAGAATCCATGATGAAAGCCGCTGTACTCAATACGCCTAACGGGCTCTTTTCGATTGAGAATATTGAGATTGACCACCCGAAAGGGCGCGAGGTTCTGGTGGAGGTCAAAGCATCTGGCCTTTGCCATACGGACTTACATATTGCAGAGAATAACTACGGCTTTCCGCTGCCAGCCGTACTAGGGCATGAACTAGCTGGAATTGTCAAAGAGATAGGCCCTGAGGTCAGAGAGTTCGCTATTGGTGACCATGTGGTTGGTTCTCTGGTTCAATATTGCGGCCATTGCGAAGCCTGCTTGGACGGACGAACTTACCAATGCGAACATCCTGAGGAAACTATGCGAGGTGCAGGGGAGGGACAGCGTCTAACCCTTAATGGTGAGCCAGTCTTACCGATGTTTGGTACTGCTGCTTTTGCAGAATTCACTTTGGTACATGAGAATCAGCTGGCCAAGGTTCCCAAAGAGTTACCTTTTCCTCAAGCTTCAGTTCTAGGCTGCGGTTGCGTAACAGGAGCCGGAGCTGCGATTAACACCGCTGCGATCAGACCAGGAGATACGGTCGCTGTGATTGGTGTTGGTGGCGTGGGTCTTAACGTCATCTCTGGCGCACGGCTTGCTGGAGCTACACGTATTATTGCCATTGATACTCAACCGGCTAAAGAGGAACTCGCTCGTCGGTTTGGTGCGACTGATTTCGTATTGGCGGGAGATGGTGATCATGTTGAAACGGTTCGTACCATGACGAATGGCGGAGTTTTACATGCTTTCGAGGTGGTAGGTGCAAAATCTACCATTGAGCAGTCTGTCAAGATGTTAAGAAAGGGAGGTACTACCTATGTGATTGGTATGCCGAAGCCAGATAACCCCATTAGTGTTGATGCCTTGGAGGACGTGTTGCTTAATCAGGCAACTATTAAAGGGGTTTACATGGGGTCTTCGAATATTAAGCATGATATTCCTATGTATGCCAATCTTTATTTACAAGGACGTTTTAATTTGGATGACCTCATTTCCAAACAGATCGATATCGATGAAATTAACGAAGCTTATCAGGAGCTTAAAAATGGCGGCATTGCACGAAGTGTAATCACCCGCTTCTGACCCAACTCATAAGGAAGCCGCATCATAGATTTCAGTCAAACGGATACATCCTGTACCTTTATTGGCAATGAGATTGTTATTTTAGGGGGCTTGTAAGGGCAATGTAAATCACGGCTTCTAGCCTGTGTTTATAAGACCTTTAAAACACTCTGAAAAACTTAAAATCACATAAAATCATGCAGTAAGGTATTATCTTACTGCATGAAATATTAAGGTGCCCTTCATGAATAATCACCACTTCGCGATAGGGATTTCATTGGCTTTGGGCACAGGTACACTATCAGCACAAGCTCAATCATCCGATGATAATGTGATAGTGACAACGATGATAGTGACAAAGCCAACTGGTTGTGTTGGCCCGGAGAAAAGGCGACGTCTGTAGATCTGATATGTGCTGTACACCACGGTTACCAAGACTGATGGTTCAACAACTATCGAAAACGTTAAAGTAAATCCCAACGCACCGATAGGTTATTTTTATGTCTATTTATACCGTCTTGCCTGCTATCTAGCTTAACGAGCGTCACCTTCCTCTAATCTAAGAATTTTTGTTTTAAATTCTAAAATTACCTTGTTATACCGAGGCACTTATTTGTTATTTTATAGTATTCTTGAACAATTACCTTTGCGTCTATAATAATGGGTTTTAATTTGGCATAGTTATTAATAATAGCAATTTAATTCTAAATTTAAATTGAGTAATTTTAATTTAGTCATTTTTAGATATTCATTTATGTATTTTTCGTATATGGCTAACGGATTGTTTTTGTGTTGCTAGTTTAAGGAAATAGCTACATATAATCGCAAATATACCACCAATCAATGTTTCCATTATTCTTTCAAGTAAAAGATGGTAATCGATATGGTTAAAGTAAATTGACATTTCTATTAAGGATAAAACAAGTCCTGTAAGGCAAAATGTGCCAAAAACGTTGTTTTTTTTGCTGTTACTTATCGGGATTAGAAAAGCAAATAGATATATCAAAGCAAAGCCAACATACGGCATAAAGGCAGTAAAATTAAACGTAAAATATAAAATAAAAACAACAAGTAATGTGCCAATAACTCGATCTCTAGTTAACTTAATGATGTTAGTTAATTTAGGATTTAACACAAATATATATGTCAGTGGTGCCCAGAAGAAATGGTCAATATTAATTGCTCTAGAGGTCAAAACACATAAAAGCAACCCAAAAGAATAGATTAGTGATTGAAAAATAAGGCTATATGATAATTTGTCTTTTTTTAGTGATATATACTTTTTTATTTGGAACATCGTAATTTTTTTACGGTTACTGATGGTGTAGCAAAATACAAGAGTTATGATTGTTCCTATCAGCAAGCCTATTACTAGGCCATCAAAGCTCGATTTGTTGAGTGTCGCCCCTATGATATAAAAAATCATGAAGTATTTAAATGACATATCCAATGAGGAGTCTATATTGTAAAACTGGTAGTAAATAAAAGGTGCTATGAAGAGAATTACCAAAAATAGGCTGCCGAAACCCAAAAAATAGCCTAAGGCAGATCCTATAAAGACAAAAAAAGAACACAGTAGTGAATAGGTGATATTTTTATATTGGCTAGCTTTATTAAATATCGTGTAGCCATGCAGGGTTGAGAGTGAACTCCATAGTGTTGCATCAATGCCAGCAATGTAATAAGTAATAATAAAACTTACTACGAGGCATAATGTGAAATAAAAGCTCTCTAAAAAATTAATCATAGATTTACCTAGTTACTAAATGAAAAAGCAAGGGCTCAGTTTGCTCGATGTTCAAATTATGACTAAATCAAAAAACACATGAAAAGAGCCTGTTAAAAGGTATAGTACTATATTTTCTATTATTTCCAATAAATAGCGTAAATACTTTTTTCATACACTATAGTTTTCACTCTTCAGTTTCAATGAGAATAATTGAATTACTGGTATTTTATGAGAGATGTGTTTTTGGAGCTCGTATTCAATTCGGTGAACAGTCTGTAAGATAGAGATATTTATGCTCAAAGTCGATGTAAAATGCGCATTTTGCCAATCAACGCATCTAGTTAAAAAACATGGATAGCGAATTGTTGAGCATCAATGCTATCGCTGCCAAGCCTGTGCCAAAGATTCCAAGTAGATTATGAATATCGGGCTTGCTAATCTGGGAAAAAGGGTAAAATTATTGACCTCACGGTGAATAATGCAGGTATTTGTGATACTGCCAGAACCCCCCAGCATATTTATTGAACGCGAACACGATCTATTATGATGGTCTACATATTGAATGCATGACCGTTTTTAGGGTGTAGATGCTCTAAATCATTACAACTTTTTTGTAATTTTAAAATCGTACCCGTGTTAACAACAATTTTAAATTTTTCAAATTGTTGTTTGAATTTTCTGTCGGGTTTCTAAATAATCCGCCTCGCCCGTTAGGATGAGGTAATATTTTATGTGGAGGTGAGTATATTAATTGACAAGCATCTTTTTATGAATATACGGATATGATGATTATGTATTTAAATAGTAGAAGTATTCCCGTATAAAGATCCCGTATCGCTGATAGTGTGCGAAATAGATTCCCGCCATCATTGAGAGGTCATTGAGATTTTTTGAAATCTTCTATGCCTACCGGCTGGCGGGAGTTGAACCCGCGTCCGAAATTTCTACATTCTTTATAGCTATACGATAGAACAATAAATTACATTATTTTTCAACTATATATATTTCACTGGTTACTAGTATATGTCATTATTTCATAGTTAAAATGGACAATATATGGATCATATTAACTCACCAATATAGTTATTATATTTATTATAAATTCTTGTGTTATTATCCAATAAAGGCAGGGTGTAAGTAGGATTGCTAATATAGTCGGCAATGATCCAAGCTTTATTTGGCATGTAGTCATTATCTGCATATATGAAAATATCAAAGGTGAAGTTATATAATGATGCAAGTAATTGTTTAAGATAACTATTACATAGAATGCTAGTTTTAATTTTGACCGAATCACCTACGTCAATGTTTTTATAATTTAGTGATGAGGTGAATGACAAATGAATTATTTTTATGATCTCAAAAATTTTCGATTCTAAATTTTTATATGTTTCCACAATATCCGAATTTTTGTTTTCCTCAAAATTTGGATGAGATATTTTTTCAATTAAAAAACTTAAGTCTGACCATAAGGAACTAACCTCATTTAGGTATTTAATTGATACATTTGGGGTAGGGGTGGACATTAAATTAGCATCATTAATAGAATACACTGATTTATACAACAAATAGGGGTTGGTTACTTTAAATTTTTGTTCAAAATCTTGAACGTTATTCTCGGGGGTATAATCTATCATGTAAATAGATACATTAAACGGTTCTAGGACTCTACTGTTAATATACTCAACAAAACTTTTTTTATGCGAAAATAATAAATCTAAGTTATTTTTATTTTTTGTTTGCTCTATTTGTTCATTGGTCTGAACTGTTCTATGTATATTATTAATCACGGCAGTAAACGGAATTGCCAAAGACAATAAGCCTAATGGCAACGTACTGATTTTAATGAACCTTTCAAATCCGTGAGCTGAAAATACAGGTGTTTTTCCCCACCAAGCGAATAGGCCGAAATATATAAATGAAACTATAGGGATAACAATTGCTAACCAAAATAGTGTTTGCTGAGTCAGTGGTTTAGCATCAATCTTGAATGTTTTAAAATAACGGGCTATCCCAAAAATACCAGCAATAATTAATAAATAAATACCTATAAGGTAATAGCTGTTCATAAATTTCATTCCATAAAATTCAAAGGGTTTTTAGTCACTGCATCTTCCAAATGACTTGGTGCAAAGTGTGCGTAAATCATCGTCATTTTGATATCAGAGTGTCCGAGAATATCTCTTAAAACTAAAATATTGCCGCCGTTCATCATAAAATGGCTGGCGAAAGTATGACGTAAAACGTGGGTGCATTGTCCTTCAGGTAATTCAATCCCTGCTTTATTGATAGTGCGCTCAAATGTTTTGCGACAAGGGGTGAATAGCTTCCCGCGCTTCTTAGGAATTTCATTATATAATTCCTTTGAAATCGGAACGGTACGCACCTTTTTACTTTTGGTATTTCTGTAGGTAATACGGTAGGGCGTAACTTGGCTACTTTCTAAATTTTCGGCTTCACTCCAACGTGCCCCTGTTGCCAGGCAAATTTTAGAGATCATCAAAACGCTTTCGCTATTAGATTCTGAAAGTGCCTCAAGTAATAATTTAATTTCATCTTGATATAAAAACGTCACCATACTTTCATCGACTTTGAAAGTCGGTAGCCCAGCTAATGGGTTGGCCAATGACCAATGACCTAACTTTTTCAGCGTACCAAAAACCGCAGATAAATTACGTTGCTCATGATTAACGGTAACGGGCTTAATTTCCATTAATCGACCGTTAATATCAGGAATTTCACCCTTTAAGCGTCCTTCACGATAAAGGCTAAAATCAGAAGCGGTTAATTGGGATGCAATAGGATCACCAAGCCCTGCACAAATGGCCTTGAGTTTTGACATCATTCTGTCAGCATCGGTTAACGTTCTGCCATATAAATCATGCCACTGCGTGATTAAATCCGATAATCGCCTGTTATCCTGTTTTTCACCTAGCCACGGTTTATCTTCCATTTGTCCCAGGATATATTTTTCATAGGATAAGGCTTCGCCTTTGGTCACGAACTTTTTGCGAATACGTTTACCATTGACGCCATTCGGTCTTAAATCACACAGCCATTCGCCAGACTCAATTTTTCTTACAGTCATCTCTATATCTATTGGTTTTCAATAATCGTCACTACACGACCTAACACGGTTAAGTCTTCTAAATCACAATCAAATGGAATTCCAACGCCTGAAACACGGACTTTTTTAATTGGAATTCTTGTTAACTCACGAACGCTAATTTTACCCTCAATATCGACAAGCCATTTGCCATCAAAAACATCTGCAAATTTTTTATCGACGATTGAATAGGTATCGCCATCTTGAACACTAATTGGTTCATCAGGGAGTGGGGCGGTATTTTTGAACATGACCTTATCGAACATCACGCTACTGGCAGGAACAAGCTGACCATTCACTAAGCGATAGTTTGATAATTTGATGATATCAACTTTTTGATTGTCAAATGGGGTTCCTGTTCCAAATGTCAGCCACTCAAGGCTAGCTCCTGTCTCTAGTGAACAACGAACGACGATATCAGCGGGGAATATATCTCTTTTATAACGCATCGATAAGCTACTACTAGCAATACCCAAATGTTCAGCTAAAGCTAATTTAGATGAAAAACCATAAGCCTCAATAGTACGATCAAGGACGTCACTGCCGCCTTTAGTGAAGTTTATTTCTAGACTCAAGGTAAATACCTCTTGATTTTAGCTTTGAGTGAATTTATAGTTCACTCATAGTTAGTGTTAGTCAATGTTATATAGAATGTCACTAGATGATAGCTAGTGATAACCAATAGGAGATTTTGCCTCATGAAACAAAATACCGCAACAGTTTCACATTCTGAGAATCGTTGGGTTCCTTTAAAGTCGTTCTGTGAACGTACAGACATCAAAATTCGTACCGCGAGATACTACATTCATACTGGAAAGCTAAAAATTAAGCCTAAGACAAAACCAAACGAACGTGTTTTTGTTGACTGGTTTGCTTGGAATAATGGCTAGTATTGTTCGCGTTTAGTGAATATTGCTAAACGAATAGTGAAATAATTAACAGGTAAAAGCGATGTTTGAATACAAGTTAACAAAACAGACTAGCTTTAATGATGCATGCCTAGCATTTTCGTTAACGCACAAAGGGGATTTAGTGAAGATAGCGGAAAGCGTCGGCATGAATCCTCAAATGCTACGCAATAAACTAAATCCAGAGCAGCCACACCAAGTGACTTGCAGCGACTTAATTAAGTTAACTGATGCTACCAAAGACCCATCACTATTAGATGGTGTATTGGAACAACTGAATTGCCAGCCATCCGTCCCTATGACGGATATTGGCGATAACAATGTGCAAGGTTATCTACTAGGGGCAACCGCAGAGGTCGGTAAGTTAGCCAGCCATATGGTTAATGGAGTGCATGTTAACAGCGCAAGGTCAGCTGAAATTAAGCAAAGCGTTAATAACGCGATCCGTTGTTTAGCCTTAGTTGGCGTGACTATCTCAGCACGTTTTCATTCAAACCCTGCATTGGTATCCGCGATTGATACGGTAGTAGGTTTTGGCCAATCAATGGTGTGAGGACAATATGACTCAAGCACACAAGCAACAATATAAATACAAAGTTACGGGCGATTCATTTAAAGCAAAATCTAACAATGATTTAAAAGTGATCATCCCTGTAATTGTTTTTGCCACTATCTATTTACTCGCAAGAATATAGGTGGAAATTATGTATCAGAACCCAATAGAGCTAGAACAACGCGCCCAATATCTGCAATTAGACCAGCGTATTAATGGGCTTAATAAAACATCCGAAATTAAATCAAAACACTTTGGTTTAAAAAATGATGAGCTGAAATATTTTATAAAAGAAATGCGCGACCGTTTTAATGAGCATCACGAAGAAAATAAAAAGTTTCTAGGCGTTATTTTCTATATGGCGAATATTGATAAGAGCCGCCATGATTGCCAATTTGAAGATCTCACCACTAAAGAGATTTTTAATATCGTCAAAGCCATTAATCACATAAAAGCCATTAGCGCATTTTTACCAAAAAACTTAGCTTTACCCCTTAATTAAATAACCAACGAAAAATTAATGACATTGATTTGTCAGGGTTTTTTACACGCTAAATTTAGGAAAACAGATAAATGAATATACCAGAACCGATGTTTACACCTGTATATGATTTAGGTAATGGCGAAGATACGACGATGCTTTCTGTCATAAAGCAGAACCGTGAAGATGAAAAGAATACACGTTCGATTATTTTCGCTTCTCGCTTACGTCGTCTTTCCAATCAAGTCATGAAAGACAAGCTGGATTATGCGCAAATCGCGCAACTGTTAGAAAGTGAAGCCAATCACATCGAACATCAGGCGCAAGAACTGAATTATGTTTGAAGCGCAGGAACACAATAGCGACGTATATATTTCAATACGTCGCCAACAAGAAGAAAACAAGCCAGAGTTGCCGAAATCAGCGACTCTGGCTGAACGCATTATGTGGGATGCCAATAAAGATGATGCCGAGTGGCGTCATGAAATTATTGCGCACGTCCCCGATTTCCTTGCCATCTATTTTGCTACCAAATACGCCAAAATCTTTAAAAAATCAGGTCGTCGTCGTGCCAATGAATTTTTACGCAAAACCGCTAAGAATGTATTGCCACGCTTTGAACGAGTGATGAAACAGTATGAATTTAAACACTATGCATCGGGTAACGTACCATTTCCTTTCATTGAGCAACTGGAAAATATCGCACAGTTAGATAGAACGGTTATCAAATCACTAGCCAGTGATATTGCTAGCTTTATGAGTGAAAACTACCAGTCAGCAACAGAACAATACGCGAATAACGACCCACAAAATGAATATGAAGCCCGTGAGCGTTTAGATAAAACCTATTCATTTATCGCTAAATTAACGCTGCAATCAGGCACACAACCCCCTTATTGGCAACAATTCATGCATGGCCGCAAGAAACCAACCGACGACCAGCTATGTGCAGCACTGCTACGCATGTTTGATGCTTCGTGGTGGTACCGTCGTTTAAAACGTTTGTGCGATGTAAAACGTGAACACCTCGCCATTGCGATTGGCCAGGTACAAAAATCAGCGTCCCCGTACGTCTCTAAAACCACATTACATCGGTGGGTAGAACAAAAGCGCGCTAACTGGCAATACCTAAAAGATTTTGAGTTAGAAGATGAGGACGGCAACCGTTCTGATTTATCAAAAATGGTATTGGGTAGCGTGGCAAATCCAGCCGTTCGTCGTTGCGAATTGATGGCGCGAATGCGTGGCTTTGAGGATTTAGCTGATGAAATGGGATGTGTAGGCGAGTTCTACACCATCACTGCACCATCAAAATACCATTCAGCCTACCAAGCAGGTGGCTTTGTCACTAATTGGATGGGGAACGATCCACGGGCAACACAAAAGTACCTTTGCAGCGTTTGGCAAAAAATAAGAGCGGCCTATGCAAGAGCTGGCATTCGTGTGTTTGGCTTTCGCGTTGTTGAACCTCACCACGATGGCACACCTCATTGGCACATGTTGTTATTTGTTCGCCCTGAACAAGTCGACGAGCTGCGCGATATCTTTTGTTATTACGCACGGTTGGAAGATTCAGAAGAACTGCAATCTTATAAAGCGCTAAAAGCCCGGTTTCATGTAGAACCAATCGATAAAGAGAAAGGCAGTGCGACAGGTTATATCGCTAAGTACATCAGTAAGAATATTGATGGCTATGCGATGGATGATGAAATTGACGAAGAAACAGGACAGAAAGCCAAAGAAATGGCGCGTTCGGTTTCGGCTTGGGCATCACATCACAAAATTAGACAGTTTCAACAAATAGGCGGTGCGCCTGTGTCTGTATGGCGTGAATTACGTCGTATGGGTGATGATGTCGAAGCATCAACAGGTTTAGATGTTGAGTTTGCCGAAGTTCACAAAGCGGCAGATACAAGCAACTGGAGCGAGTACACAAAGTTACAAGGCGGTGCCTTTGTCCGTCGTGCTGATCTTATTGCTCGCCTTTGGTATGAGCGTGAGGAAAAGACCAACGCCTACGGTGAGCCCGTCGATTACATTAAGGGGGTTTACTGTACCTTAGTGGGTAACGACTCCCCAATTATCACACGCATTAAGAACTGGCAGATTGTGCCGAAGTTAGCCGAAGCGACAGCGGAGGCTGGTTTTGATGGCGCGATTAGCGCCCCTTGGAGTTCTGTCAATAACTGTACGGAGGTTCTCGGTACGGTTAAAGATAGAAATGTGGCCATCCATAATATTGTAGATGCGGCCAAGTCTATTGGGATAATTTTTGACCCTGATAAGGATAAACCGATGTTGCTTTCGTTATGGAAAGGAGCGGTTTATACAGAAAATGGCCAGAGCGTGAGATTTCACGGCAATGGCCATATACAGAGCGTTGTGACTAAGGAGCAGAAAAGGAAATCGCACCTGGGGAAGTGCGATAGAATAATAAACAATAAATAACTTATTATTTATTTTTATATTTATGTTCCCAATCGTTCAATACTTTAATATCATCTATACATAATAGTTTGTTATAAAACTGTCCGAAACTAGTGTTTTTCCATTTTGATTCATCTGTTTTTAATATTGAGTTTATTTCAGGGTTTTTATACTCATCATATAAGCTATCATTAATAATTAAATAATAAACATCTTTTATGATTTTTTCTAATGATATAATTAAGTCATACAAATCAAAATAAAAATTTAGAAATAAATTTGAATATTTTATATATTCACTATATCTTATTTTAGTTATATCATTAAATTTCACACCAAAAGTAATTAAATCCATAATTAATTTATACTCTTTTTCTTTTAATTGTTGCCTTTCTCTTTCTATATCAAAACTTGAATTCAAATCAAGGAATTCCCATATGTTTTCTATTTCGTAAAGTAGATCTTGAAGATAATCTTCTATATTAAAGCATTCACTATTGGCGTAAATAAAAATCAATGGTTTAGAATCTTCATATTTTAAATATTTAAATCTAACATGAAAATCATCTAAAGAATTAGTTAAAATCTTAACTTTTTCGTTTAAATCTTTTATAAATTCAATTGAAACTTCAACTTCAAAATTACTAGTGTTTCTTTTCTTTAAAAATATTTCAGAGTAAAATTTATTTTTATTATTTATTTTAATGTTACCTCTGTTTTCACCTTTGTTTTTTATATAAAATGAATCACCATGGTAATTTATAAAAAATAAATGCCAATCTTTATTTCTTGGTTCAATTGATTCTGAAATGTCAGCTATTTTTTCAGTTACATATTTGTAGTGTGAATAAAATAAGTCTTGATTATTTTTAATCCTAACGAGATTAAATTGTTCTTTAGCTATCTCTATTTGCTGTTTGGTTTTTTTTATTTGCTCTTCGGTTTGTATAGTTCTATGTACATTTGATACAATAACACCAAAAATAGGTGATAAAGCCAAAATTCCTAGAGGTAATTTACTTATTTCAAGAAATTTATTAAAACCTTGATAATTAATATTAAAATCAGTTCCAAACCATGCAATAACTCCAATTATAACGAAGTATATGATAGGGGTTATAATCGCTATCCAAAATAAATTTTGTTTATCTAAGCTGTCGGAAGTTAACTTTAGTGATTTCCAGATTTTTTTGTAAAATGGTACTGATTCCTCTATTGATTTTGTAGATTTTTTTGTAAAAAAACTAAATAATGAAGCAATCAATTTGATCAAAATAACGAAAATAGCCAATAAGATAATAATTGGGAAAAAAATAATTATAAAAGCTATAAACAACCAATTTAGTTGAATTTGTTCTTTCTGCTCAATACTCATACCACCCCCTATCAAAATTTGCACAGAATTCTAATCTATTAAAATATTTTAAACTACCTCTTTCATACTAGGTAAATTTACTGTATAAATAACCAGTAAAGTGATTTTATGTAAGAGGATCATGTAGATGCTAGAGGCGTCAGTGGCGTTGGAACGGATAGAAATCATCGCCAGGTTTGGGAGTTTGGATTTATGTAATGATAAAGAGCGCCAAGTGGTATTAGCGCTGATTATGGAAATCGCAGAGGACACACGCAGAATTGAGAAACATAAAATAAAAAAGTCACTCGAAAGTGACCAACGAAAAATAGCTTTAAACGGGGCTGGACTTTAACAAGTCTAGCGCCATTTGGCGCTGTTCAGGGTTTAAATTCTGTATCATCGAGCCAATCATTTTATTACTTTTCGCGCTTGGGCTAATCGTATGGTCAAACGTCAGGCTTAACACATAAGTGTGCCCGCATTCGACGTCACTGCATGCACAATAGAGATCTGAAACTTCACGATGCTTTCTATTTGATTTACGAATAATCGCCTTTTCCCCACACTCAGGGCAGAATATTTTTAATACTCGCATGTTCCAAATCTCCGCTTGATAATGACCCCGTAATTTTACCTTATTTTTGCGCATTTTTCATTTCCCTATGACCGTTAAATTCCGTAAATATCGTTAATTTTGCGTTATTATTATTTCAATTGGTGGCTATCTTCTTGAAAAGTGATCTTTAAATGATCGGGCACCTCACCATCGTTATTTATCGCATTGGCAAACATCCGCTGAACGGGAATAATTTCATCTTGTCGATAGGCTTCACGGGCATTGCGCGGGTCACCTAAGCCGCCAACATTGCCAGGAATAATCCCTGCCAACCCCGCAGGGAAACGGTGTGCGGTTAAAATATCTTGCGCACTGATGTTTTTCACATTGCTAAATTCATCATTGGCCGAAATATCCCCCACAGGAATAAACTTGATGCCGTCCGCATCCCCATTGGGAATATGCACGAACATGGTTTCAAAGTTACCAATCCCTTTGCTTTGTTCTAATTTTTTGGTGATCATCACTTCCACTTCATCGGTGAGCATCGGGTCATTACAAAAAATCATTCCCCCTGTATGCGCCCCGTTATGGTAGTAACGACGACGAAAGATGGTGGCCTCACTGTTTAACATGGCCGCATGGATGCCCCCGATATAATCGGGGATGCCATACACTTGCTGTTGGGGGTCATATTGCTTGATATAAATCACATCGTCGGGGGTATACACCATCGGCTCACCCTCTTGCAAAATCACAAAATCATTGTTTTTACGACGACGCATAAACAGTGCAGGCAGCACATACAGCCCAACCACTTCCCCGTAATAATTGCGCAGCTTTAAAATGGGCGTATCACCAAACACAATATAATCCAATACGCTGGCACGCAGCTCCTGATGCGTCAGGCCACCGCCTCGGTAGTCCGATAACACCATATTGGCACGCGCATGGATCACGCCCCCGTGTTGGCCATTTAAATTGACCAATTGCGCCAAGGCGGTACGGTCTATCGGTAAGCTGTAATGGTCATAATCATTGTCATACCAAATGTTTTGGTATTCCGTATGGGTGGTTAAAATCGGTTCTGGCTTGCCTAATGTGATGATGTTCATCGATCTTTGGCTCGTAGTTTGTTTTTGTGCAGTTTTCCGTAACTTTTTCTTACTCATCATGCAGCCTTTTGAAATTTATATTTAGATTTACGCTGTCTTTCATTGTTTAGCGGTTCGTTAGCCACGGCGTGTGAGGTGGCAAAAAACACGTCTGCGTGACCTGTTTCCTTACTGCGATCCGCGATAAAGGTCATTGAGCCCCCTTTACCCGTGGTGGTGTGCCGAATGGCTAAGAAGCTGGCCATAATTTCTTTTTGCTCAACGTCCCAGGCAATGCGCTGCTCATCCACCAAATCAATCATTTTGAGGACTAATTGCGTTTTGGTATTTTGGCTGTAGTGAATGGCCGTGGTGACGCGCGGAGCAAAGTCGGCCACCATCTCATACACCCCGTGGCCAATCCCCGTGGTGTCGATGCCGATGTGGGTAAAACGGTATTGGCTGTACAGGTCTTGGATTTGTTTGGCTTGGTGCTTCCAGCTCATGCCCTGCCAATAAAAGGTCGCGAGGATGCGAAAATATTCCCCTGCGACCAAAGGCGGTGCGACTATCACAAAGGTGGAGGTATCCCCCGAACGTGCGGGGTCGTAGCCGCCCCAAACCTCTTTATCCCCAAACGGCCGCGGGGCATTAATATCGTGATCATCCCAAATCCCAATATCGATGGCACATTTTTCAAGGTCGTTGTATTTGAAAACCGATGCGCCACTGTCCACAAACACGCACATATACAGCATGTTAAAGGTGTCTTTGTTATAGCGGTTGCGCAGTTTTTCAATGGATGCCAGGTTAAATCCATTGCGGACGGCATCTTCAATGGTAATGACATAGCGCCATTGGCCATCGGGGCAATCACGGCCACCGTCCTGCATTTCTTCAAAGCTTGGAAATTCCACATTTTTACGAGTGGCTTCGCTGCCACGCCATTCATCACCTGTCCAAAACGGGTAAGCGGGATGGGTTTTCGCGCTCGGTGTGGAAAAATAAGTGGTGCGCCATTTGTCGTGGGTTGCCATCGCAGAGGCGACTTCATTCAGTCGTTTAAAATCAGGCACCCAAAAATATTCATCGCAATACAAATGGCCACTGTATGACTGTGCGGTGTTTTTATTGGTGGATAAAAAACGCAGCTCTGCGCCATTGCTTAAACGAATAGGGTTACCCGTGAGCGTGACACCAAAAAACTTATCGGCGATATTGACGATATAGGAGCGGAATACCTCCGCCTGTGGTCGTGAAGCCGATAAAAAGATTTGTGGATCACCCGTTAAGACCGCATCCTCAAACGCTTCAAAGGCAAAGTACCAAGTCGCCCCAATTTGGCGTGATTTGAGGATATTACGAATGGCCTTTTTAATATTAATGCGCAGGTGTTTTTGGTAACCAAACAGCATTTCATCCGCGAATTTCTGAAAGTCATCAGGGGTCAGTTCAGAGATATCATTTTTCTTATAGCGACGTTTTTTCGGTGTTTCACCGTCGCCCGTTGGACTATATTCCCCGCCAGACTCGGCTTGTGCTTTGATTTCAGCCAGCTTTTCCTTGTGCTTATTGGCCTGTGCCATCAATTTGACGTGATGGGCAATCAGCCTGTCGAGCTCCTCCAGTTCAAGTTCCGTTTTTTTATTGCGCTCCGATAACAGCGCAATACGTCGGTTAATTGCCTCCAACACACTCTCATGGTTGAGCATATCCGCCCAGCACCATTTCTGCGCCCAATAGTAGACAATCCGCCTGTTAGGCAGGTTAAGTTCCTCCGCGATTTCAGCGGGGGTATAGCGTCGCAAATAAAGTGATTTGGCGACCTGTATTTTTGCATCTGAGTGTTTAGCCATAGTGGTGCCATTGTGCAATGTTCAGAAATTGCAGGCATCTACCTGTTTTCGGTAATGGCCTTATAACCGAACTCAACCATTCGCACCGTGAATAAGAATTGGCAATACTGATGGCTCAAAAGGAACGGAATGCAGCTAAGGATTTTGAATGTCGCAATTACGCACAACATGGCTCTGCATTGCCACGGAAGGTGAAACCGTTGATGGTCGGGAAATTCTGCCCGAGGAAATTATCGAAATGGCAGAAACCTATGATACCGATTTGTACACCGCCATGATTTGGCCTCGGCACAATAAGCCAGATGAAGACCGCGGTGACCCACTGGGAGAGGTCATTGAGTTACAAGCGGATACCGATGAAAGCGATACGTTACGTTTGTATGCCGTATTGCGGCCATTTGCCCGTTTATTGGAAATGAACAGCCAAAACCGTGGGGTGTTTACCTCGGTTGAAATGAATACCGATTTTCGCAATTCAGGCGTGACATATTTAGAGGGCTTGGCGGTAACGGACACCCCAGCCAGTGTAGGTACGACAAGGCTAGACTTTGGTCGTCAAAAACAAAGGAAACGAAAAATGGCAAAACCCGCAAAAAAAACATGGCGTCAGCACTTTGGCATTGAAGAAGTCAAAGAAGAAAAACCAACCGAAACCACCGTTGATGATGAGGTGTTATCAGGCATGGCGGCAGATTTGGCGGCAGCACTGACTAAAATCGCTGAATTAGAAACCATGTTGGAACAAGCGCAAAGTGATGTGGAAGTGGTGAAAGACGTGGTAGACACCGAAGATTTCGCCAAACTGCGTGACAACTTACCGGAAATCACCAAATCATTCAGCAAAGTGGCGACCCAGCTCCCAGGGAAAAACCCCGCAGGCCGTAAAGAGTTTGTACACCTCTAATCCATTGTGATCAGAGCCCATTACTGAATTTTGGAGAGGGATTTCCATGTTTTTAAACAATACGGCCAGAACGTATTTAAAAGGCCATAAATCAGGCCTTGAACGCTCATACAACATTGATGATGCGTCGAAATATTTTGCCATCACCGAACCCAAAGAAATTGCGTTACGTAAAGCGATTATGGAATCGGTTGAGTTTCTCAACCTGATTTATTGCGCGGACGTTGACCAATTGGCTGGCCAAGTCATTTCGGTGGGTAACCCAGGGTTATTCACGGGGCGTAAAAAAGGCGGCCGTTTCATGCGTGAAACGGGGATTGATGGCAATGAGTATAAATTAGCCGAAACCGACTCAGGGGCGTTTTTACCGTGGGATGTGCTGTCTGTTTGGGCAAACTCAGGCGGTGAAAATGAGTTTTACCAACGGATGCAAAATTTCGTTAATGAAAGCTTTGCCCTCGACATGCTGCGTATTGGTTTTAACGGTACCCATGTAGCCGATAGCACTGATGCGAAAGAGTACCCGAACGGGGAAGATGTGAACAAAGGGTGGCACCAAATTGCCAAAGAATGGGACGGGGGTAAACAAGTGATCTCCGAATCCATCACTTTGGATGAAAAAGGCGATTTCCGTTCACTCGATGCAATGGCGCAAGAGGTGGTAAATACCTGTATTCCTGTGCAATACCGCACCGACCCACGCCTTGTGGTGTTAGTGGGTGCTGACTTGGTCGCCGCAGAGCAGCATCGCTTATATCAAGCCGCTGACCGTCCAACGGAGAAAATTGCCGCGCAATTACTGGGTACCACTATTGCAGGCCGTGCCGCCTACATCCCACCATTTATGCCAGGGAAACGCTTAGTGGTTACGACGTTATCCAACTTGCACCTGTACACGCAGCGCAATACGCGCCAACGCAAAGCAGAGTTTGTGGACGACCGTAAACAGTATGAAAACAATTACCTGCGTAACGAGGGCTATGCGTTGGAATACCCTGAGCTTTACGGGGCAATTGATGAGTCAGCGGTCACTATCGGTGAATTGGTTGAGCCGAAAGACACCGTCGAGACAGACTAATGTTATCACCAGGTCAACGTCACCGCCTAAAAGTGGAAATGCGCCAAAAGCTGGAGCAGCAACAAGCGATTGCCATTGCCGATGGCGAAAGTATGCACTTACAAGCGCGTGCCGTTGACAAGGATGCCGCACGGCTCAAAGGGATGACCAACGCAGAACGCACCGAGATAAAGCGGCAGGAATTTTTGCCCAATTATCTGCCGACTGCACAGCGTTATCTGGACGACGGGAAAATCTATAAAAACCCGATTTTTGCCTACTGTGTCGTGTGGCTGTTTGATGTGGGGGAATTCCAGCAAGGATTGGATTGGGCGGACATCGCCATTGAGCAAGGACAGCTTACCCCAACAGGCTTTAAAAGTGGCTTTCCTGCCTTTGTGGCTGACACCATCTTGCAATGGGCACAGCTTGAAGCGGAAGCAGGTCATGCCATTGAGCCCTATTTTTCGCGCACGTTTCATAACGTCACCGAAAAATGGCGAGTTCACGAAAAGATTAAGGCCAAGTGGTACAAATTCGCGGCCTTGGAAATCCTCAAAGGGGATAACAGCGAAGCGAAAGCCAGTGCCATTGATAACGTGGATGATTTAGAAAAAGCTGATGCCTACCTTGCTAGGGCGCATCAGCTTAACCCGAAAAGTGGCGTAAGAACCCATCGCACGCGCATTGCTATGCGGCTGCGGGCACTTACTGCCGGATGACTACCGCAAGCCAAGTGGGCGCAGCTGAGGCAATGCAATTGATTGCAATTGGCCAAGGAAGCTGGCCTTGCCCACTTTTTAATTAAGGACAGCCCATGTTTGATGGTAATAGCGGTAATTATCGCCAAGAAATCATTACCAATGACGGTTTTTGGCCAGATGTGGATTTACTGGAGTTTCAGAAAAGCCGTTCGCTACCGACCAGTATCGATACGGATTTTTTAGCCGATGCACTCCTGAACGCCATCACGGAAATTAATGGTGAACTTACTAGCGTGAAAAATCAGCACCACGCCAAAGGCTACCAGCAAGCGGCAGCAGTACCTGGTGTGCAACGTAATGGCCGTAATGCCTTATGTGCGCAGTATTTAAAAGCGGTGTTTGCGCGAGCCAAAGCGGATTTATTGGGGGAATACAGTTCTATCGTGAACCGTGCCCCGAACTCGCAGCAAGAAAGCCCTGAACTGCGCAATCGACTGTTAGCGGAATCTTCATTAGTGATCCGCAATATGAAAGGTTTGAAACGTGCCACGGTGACCATGATATGAGCAAATTGCAGCAATTAACCGCCTTTTTAAAGGCTAACTTGCCTGATGGTGTGTGCAATGTGGAATTTTCCAGTGTGATGGACAGCATTCAGTTTATCCCTGCGCAGCGCGATTTGGGCAATGACCAATACCGAATGCACATCAAACAATATGACGCGACGATTGCTTGGGGGCGTTTCCCCTATCGCCAAGTAAACCCTGATTACATCGGTATTTTGATTGATGCGTGGCTCAATGAAAATGACGATATCGATGATATTCAACTGGATTTAGAGCGCCCATCGATGGACGTGGATTTAAACGAAAGCCACCAAGCGGTGGTGATTGTTACGCTGCAACTGGCGGAGAACGTCAACATGCGAGAGGACGAAAACGGTATTGTCCCGATGGATGGTAAGCGCTGGACGCTGTGTGACCCTGATATGTGGATTGCTCAAGAGGCTGATATTGCATGCGTTCACGCATGATAAGCGGTCAGTTAAACCAAACCCAATTTAACACGCTGCAAGAGGCACTTAAGCGGTTTGATTTAACGCCGAAAAAACGCCAGCGCCTGTTATGGCGTATCGCTAAATACGGTGTGATAGCGGCAGCAAAACGCAACGTTCGTAACCAACAAACGCCAGAGGGCGAACCGTGGCAACAACGCCAGGGAAACTGGCGCAAAAAAATGCTGCGCAATATGCCCAAAGTGCTGCACATCAAGGAATTGCCCGAAACCGAAAGTGTGCGAATTTACCTCAAAGGGGGCAAATACCGCAACGGGAAAAAACAGATCCCTGCGGGGGTTGTGGGGTACTCGCAACAACATGGCATGAACGTGACCGTGAATAAATCCAGCTTTAAATCTGAGCGCGATAAAACATGGCCAGCCACCAAGAAGCAAGCCAAAAAGTTACGGGCGCTGGGGTACAAAGAGCGCAAAGGCAAAGGCTGGCGCAAACCGCCTGTTAAAGCTATTGAAAGCGGGATGAGCTTTGCTAAAGCAGGTTTATTAATTCGCACCTTAAGCGATGAGACACCGCAAAATTCATGGGTGATTGATGTGCCAGCGCGTGAGTTTTTGGGCATCAATCAAGATGAATTTGAAAAAGCCCTCGCACGGCAACTGCAAGGGATTGGGTTTGGTTAAACAACCATAAAAGAGGGATTTTTTATGACATGGCCATCTGTACAGGTGAACCAAGTAAATCAGCTACAAGGGGAAACCAAAGAGGTTGAACGCACCGTATTGTTTGTGGGTACGGGCAATACCAACGTGGGCAAAACGGTTTCCGTCAACACACAAACGGATTTTGATGATGTGTTAGGCCGTGAAGATAGCGACCTGAAACGCAATGTGATGGCCGCCATGAATAACGCGGGGCAAAACTGGTCGGCTTATCTTCATGTGATGGCGGTTGATGCTGAGCCGCTGGATTTTGTGGATGCAGTGATTGCCGCGCAAGACGTGGCCAGTGTGGAGGGTTACGTTTTATTGACCGCGGCTAGCAAAGAAGTCATTGATGCCGCCAATACCTTGCGTGAAACCTTAATCGCCAAATATGGCCGCTGGGTATGGTCAATGATTACCGTGGATACCCCCACCAAAGACGAAAGCTGGCCAGATTATGTGGCTCGCATTATTGCCTTACAAAAAGGCATTGCTGCCCCGTCAGTACAACTGGTGCCACAACTGTGGGGTAAAGAAGCGGGGGTATTAGCAGGCCGTTTATGTACACGCTCGGTGACCATCGCGGACACGCCAGCGCGGGTAAAAACAGGCGCATTAAAAGACATGGGCGCAACGCTACCCCTTGATGGCACAGGCAAAGAGATTGATTTGGCCACTTTGCAAGCCTTGGAGAAAAATCGCCTCAGTGTGCCGATGTGGTACCCCGATTACGATGGCTTGTACTGGGCAGATGGGCGCACGTTAGATGTGGAAGGCGGTGACTTTCAAAACATCGAAAACCTGCGCATTGTCGATAAAGTGGCGCGAAACGTGCGCATTCGGGCAATTGCCAAAATTGGTGACCGTAGCTTAAACAGTACGCCCAATTCCATTGAAACCCACAAAAGCTATTTTTCCCGTGTGATGCGTGAAATGGCACGCTCTAGCCAAATCAACGGCATTACGTTCCCAGGAGAATGCAAACCGCCGCAGGATAGTGATGTGGTCATTACGTGGATGAGCAAAACCAAAGTCGCGGTGTATTTTGTGGTACGAACGTATGAGTGCCCGAAAGGCATTGAAGCGAGTGTGATCTTAGATACCAGCTTGGAGGACGCGGCATGAGCAAACGGATTTCGGGTCAGTCGTTTGATTTCAACCTAGACGGCTCACTCATTCATGTTGAGAAATCAACGTTAAACCTTACGGATAACACGGGCGTCGCCCAAACCAATGGTATACCCGATGGTTGGGTTTCAGGGGATGTGTCTGGCGAAGGTGAGCTGGAATTTAGCACCAAAGCGTTAGCCATTTTAAAAGCCAAAGCCCGTGCGGCAGGCTCATGGCGTAGCATCCCCGAAGTGGATTTGATGTGGTACGCCAAAGCAGGCGGCGAGGAAATGAAAGTGGAAGCCTTTGGCTGCAAATTGCTGCTATCGGACATTTTAGACCATGACCCGAAAGGTGGTACCACGGTCAATTTAAAAGTGAAATTCCTTGTCACCAGCCCTGATTTTGTGCGCTTGGATGGCATTCCTTACCTTGAGTCAGAATTGACAGACAAATTAATCGGTTAAAAGGAAAAATGTTCATGGAAGAACATGAAAAAACATTTATCACGTTGTTTTTTATGGGGGTGCTTATTGCCGTTGGCAAAATCCTCACCAGTGATGAACAAATTACCGCTCGCTTGTTTTTTGGGCGTGTCTTTCTAGGGGCAGCTATTTCAGTCATGGCAGGTGCCGCACTGATTTGGTTCCCCAATATCTCACCTTTAGCGGTCACGGGGATTGGTACCGCTTTTGGGATCGCAGGTTACCAGTTAGTTGAAATGTGGCTTAAAAAACGTGGAAAAGCGTTATTACAAGGAAAGTTAAAAGATGACATTAAGTGAGAAACAAGCCTTATTCACCGTAATGATTGGCAGGCTGATTTTATGGGCAGATGAGCACGGTTACCGCCTGACCTTTGGTGAAGCCTTTCGCACCACCGAACAAGCCAGCGCGAATGCCAAAACAGGCAAAGGCATCAAAAACAGCTTGCACACCTCACGTTTAGCCGTGGATTTTAATTTATTTATCAACGGCCAATACTGTGAAGATACCCCGAGCTATTTGCCTTTGGGCGAATATTGGGAATCTATCGGGGGCACTTGGGGCGGTCGTTTTAACGATGGCAACCATTTCAGCTTAGCCCATAACGGGGTGAAGTAATGGCCAAACAACTTGCGTTAGTGTTCGTGTTAGGGATAGCGGCCTTTGGCGCAGGTTGGTGGGTGAATGGGCTTTATCACGACAGTTTGCAGCTTAATATTGAACGCGCTGCCAAACAAGCAGGCGATAAAGCCCGAGCTGAAGCCCAAGCCATTTCCCGAGAGTCTGCGCGTCAGCTTGAAAACCAATTGGAGAACATTGCCAATGCAACGCCCTGGGAAATCAGAACCGAAGTTATTAAACCTGTGTTCACTAACGTGTGTGTTAGTCCTGAGTTTGTCAGCGTGTACAACCGCGCCGCCGAGCGTATCGAGCGAGAGTTATCAGGAAAACCTGTTAACCAAATGCCCAATCTTGTTGCCGAGACTGAACGGGCAAACGGGCAAGCACGTCAGTGAACCGTTAGAACTGTTTTTAACCTTGTACGGCAATTGTGCCGCACGCCACAACCAGTTAGTGGATGACATTAACCGCAAAAGGAATTGAATTATGAGCCAACCAATCACATTAGACATTGCCGGAAAAGATTACCGTTTCGAACCCAACATGACCGCCTATAACGGGTTTATCAATGAAATGGCGATGGATAACAAAATTGCCCCTGCCCACACCTATTTACGTCGCATTGTGGTGAAAGACGACAAAGATGCACTGGATGAGTTATTGAAACAGCCAGGGGCAGCGTTACAAATCGCTTCATCCATCAATGAGCAATACGCCCCGAAATTGGACATTAGCGTAAAAAACTGAGGGCACGGGTTGAATCTATTGAGCGTAATGAGTTGGAGCAATTTATTGCGCTGCGTCGTCATTACTATCCTCATGATAATGATGAAATTGATAGTTTGGCTC
Source organism: Providencia sp. AGC89 (assembly GCF_053543535.1). NCBI lineage: Bacteria > Pseudomonadati > Pseudomonadota > Gammaproteobacteria > Enterobacterales > Morganellaceae > Providencia > Providencia sp. AGC89. Next base: position 51,761 of record NZ_JBIXLP010000094.1, on the reverse strand, counting down.
GTGCTGCATGGCTGAATAACCAACACTGGGAAAATATGCGCATTGCCGTGGCCAACGGCATTGCACTGGCGTTAAAGGGTGATAAATGAACTCATTAGATTTTACTTTAAGCTTAATTGATAACGTGACGCAGCCGTTAAAACAGGCTCAGTCTGCGTTATCCAATTTTGCCAATGAGAGTCAAAAAGCCTTTACCCAAAGCGCCATTGGCGTTGCAGGGTTAGCGGGTGCGTTATTTTCCTTAAAAGGCTTACTTGACCCTGCGCTGCAAATGAATGAAGCGCTACAAACCGCCAGTTTGCAAGGCGTGGATGCTAGCGCGATGAAAAACGTCACCCAAGCGGCCATGAAATTCAGTGCGCAATATGGTAAGTCATCGGTGGAATTTACCCAATCTGCGCTCACCATCCGCAAAGCCATTCAAGGCGTATCCGATAACGAACTGCCTTATTTAACCACGGTGACCAACACCACGGCCACCGCCTTAAAAAGTACCGCAGATGAAACCACTGCCTATATGGGGCAGATGTTTTCGCAGTTTTCCACCTACGCCAACCAAGTGGGTAAAAGCCAATTTGCCGAAGAATTGGCAGGCAAAGCGCTGTATATGTCGCAAGCCTTTGATACTTCAATGGCCGACATTACAGGGTTAATGGAGGGCGCAAGGTCGGCAGGGACTCACTTTGGCGTGGGTATCGATGAACAGCTGGCCGTGTTGGGGGAATTACAGCGCACATTGGGCAGCGAAGCCAGCAGCGCTTATGAGGGATTTATGACGGGGGCTGTGGATGGCGCTAAAAAACTGGGGCTGAGCTTTGTCGATGCGTCGGGGAAAATGAATTCCTTGCCTGAAATGTTGGGCAAATTACAGCAAAAATATGGCGCGAACATTGATGGCAACCTCAAGGCGCAAAAAGAGATTGAAGCCGCCTTTGGGGATTCGGCCATTGTGGTGAAGCAGCTCTATGGCGATGTGGATGTGTTACGCAAAAACATCACCGCCTTGGGCGCGAACGATGGCATGAAACGTACCCGTGAAATGGCCGAGCAATTGGCCGACCCGTGGGAACGTTTAATGGCCATTTGGACTAATGTGCGCGTAGCTGTAGGTATGACGCTATTGCCTGTCATTAATCCACTGGTGAATAAAATCGCGGAGATGGGGCAAACCATCCAGCGTTGGTTAACCTTGTTCCCCAATATCGCCAAGTATGTGGGCTATATCGCCACCAGTATCACAGGCGTGGCCGCTGCGGGAGCGATGGTCAATATCGTGATGGGTATCAGTAAATTTATTTGGGCGGGGTTAGTGGTGGTCTGGAAACTGAGCCTAGCCACGTTGAAATTAATCCCAGGTGCAGTTTGGCTGGCCAATAAAGCGATGGTGATTTGGCAGGCAACGTTAAAGCTTTTGCGCGGTACTTTGCTGGCGCTACGGATGGCCGCCATTACCGCAGGCATTGGCTTCAACCTAATGAGCTTGCCCATCATTTTGATTCTCGGGGCAATTGCGTTATTAGGCGTGGGCATTTATTACCTGATTAAACACTGGGATGCAGTAAAAGCAGCCATCCAAGATACCACCACATTTAAAGTGTTGGCTGCAATTGTGATGGCAGTTGGCCAAGTGTTTAGCGATGTATGGGAATGGATTGGCCAAGGTTGGGAAACCCTGTGCAATTGGTTTGGTGAGTTTTCATTAACGGAAACCTTTGAGACCGTCGCCAACAGCATCCGCGATATTTTCGGCAATGTATGGGCGTGGGTCAAACAGACCTTTGCAGATATCTATAACTCGTTTGTCGATACCTTAAATTATTTGCCCGGTGTTGAAATTGAACGCATGGAAATCAACACCCCAGCAGCCCAAGCCACCAATAGCGTGCCTGATGTTGAGAGCATGGCTGCGGTCGATATTATTCGCCAGCAACAATTGTTTATGCAGGCACAAGTTGAGCAAGCGGAGCCCATCACCAATACACAAATATTAACGGGCAAACAGCTCAAAGGCATTGATAAAAATGGCATTGGGAAAAATGCTGTGGGGTCAACAACCAGTCATGTCGATAACAGTCGAAATTATGAAAATGTGGTTATTAAAGTTGAAACAATGCCATCACCACAACAATTAACCGAATATGAGATGTTAGCGCATGGATAGCCAATACATTGATTTATTAATCACTCAGCGTGATTTTACCTTGAATTCAGGCAGCGAGCCGATTTTGTGCAATAACCGTGTTTCCATCGCCCAAGATTGTGTCCATGCCATTATGGAAAGCGGCTTGGCCACACAATTGGTGGGCGAACGTAGCCCCACCTTACGGGCAGATATTCGTAACCAAATTGAGATGCTTGTCGAATATGACGAGCGCATTGTCCCAGGGACAATTTCCATTCACGAAGAATCGCCCGTGAAATTGTGGATCACCGCAGAAACTTACGATTTTGGCCGCATGGATGTGGGAGTGGATTATGGCGACTAAACCCGACATTGATTATGAAAAAGCCCTGCAAGATAGCGGGATGCCGACTACCGAGGCCGAAATTCACTCGCAATTTAACCAAGTGGTGGCCGATGAGGGGCTAGTGACCAATACCTCACGGATGTCCCCGTTTTGGCGACTGATTACCACCATCGTGACCAAACCCGTGATGTGGTTAAAAGAGGCCTTGGTCAATGTCGTCATGCGCAATATGTATTTGGCCACGGCATCAGGGGCATGGCTCGACCTATTTGCTTGGGGCGTCAATTTAACCCGCAAACCTGCCACTCAAGCCCACGGAGTCATCCGCTTTTATAAAGTGGCAGGCGCTAGCGCGGTCACTGTGCCTAAAGGCACCATCATCCAAACGGAGCGCATCGCGGGGGTGATTTACAGTGTGAGTACCACCCAAACAGTGGAGATTGCCGCAGGCCAACAAAGCCAGTTAATCCCTGTAATTGCGGATATGGCAGGCGGTGCGCATAACCTCGCCCCAGGCTATTTTCGTATTTTGCCCGTGGCTGTGGCAGGGATTGAACAGGTGCAAAGTGAAAATGACTGGTTAACGACGCCTGGCGCAGATGCTGAAAGCGATGATGATTTACGCGACCGCTGCCGCAACCAATTCAATTTAGTGGGGAATTACCACACGGATGCGGTTTATCGCGGCATGATAGCCAGCCTTGTGGGTTTGAGCATTGACCGTATTTTCTTTTTGCATGATGCGCCCCGTGGCGCGGGTACCGCCAATGCGTATTTATTATTAGATAGTGGCGTGGCAAGTCAGCCTTTTATCGACCAAGTGAATGACTACGTGATGAAACAAGGCCATCACGGCCACGGTGATGACATGCAGTGCTTTGCCATGCCCGAAACACATCATGCGTTAGTTTTAACCGTATTCGTCGATAACCTCGGCAACTTTAGCGCAGAGCAACTGGGCAGCTTAAAAAATGAGGTGAACGATTTGGTGCGCTGCGCCTTTCGTGAAAACAGTTTGTACCAGGTCAAACAGACATGGCCATATTCACGGTTTTCATTCTCTAACTTGGGGCGCGAACTGCACCGCCAATTTAGTGATATTCAATCACTGCATTTTTCTTTGGGAGATATCACCAGCGAGCTCAACGTGCCGCGCTTAACATCGTTAGTGGTTGAGGTGAAAAATGTCTGACTTTTACGAAAAACTCAAACGCCTTGCGCTACCAAGTTGGATGGACAAAGGCGAGCCCGCCAAGCTACTGGCGGCATTACGGCGTTTCTGGTCATTGATTTATGGCTGGCTAACATGGCCATTAGCCCAATTGGATGCTGAAACTTGCACAGAATCATTGTTGAACTTACTGGCATATCAGCGGGATATTCAGCGCTTCAATGGTGAACCATTGGACTTATACCGCAAGCGGGTGAAATACGCCTTTATCAACGCCAAAGACAGCGGCAGCGTGGCGGGGTTTATCGCCATTTTTGAACGGTTAGGCATAGGCAAAGTACTGATTAAAGAGCGCCAGCCGCACATTGATTGGGATGTGATTATTCTCGTGCTCAATGATGAGCAGCTCTCACGCGCCCCTGATTTGCTGATTAACATCATTTACCAGTATGGGCGCACCTGCCGCCGCTACCAGTTTGAAGTGATTAACGATTATCAACTGAATATGCGAGTGGGCAGCATTGAGGGCGAGCACATCAGCTATAACGCAAAATTACCTGTGCCTATTTTAACGCTGCGAGTGGGTGAAATTGCCAGTGATATTCAAATCAGTTATGCAACGCTGCAAGGAAGCAGCGCACCCAATATGACCTATGGGGCATCATTAAAAGGATAAATTATGTCATCAGTCATTACCCTTGAATTTGAGCACTACAAAGCGCAGGAAGCAGCAACAGGTAAGCCCATCATTTTAGATGAATTTGTGTTTGCCTTGGTGCCAAATTTAGACCCAAAGAAACCCATCGAACGTACCGAACAACTGCCCGATGCCAAACACATCGTGCACCGCCAAGCAATTAACAAGGCGGGATTAGTCAGCGAAAATGCCGTGGCTTACAGTGTGACGCTGGGCACGGAAATCGGTAATTTCGAATTTAACTGGATTGGGCTGTTAAACAAAGCTAGCAATTCCGTGGCGATGATCACCCATGCCCCGACACAAAAGAAACTGCGCACGCAAGGTGGCCAACAGGGCAACGTCTTAACCCGCTCATTTTTACTGGAATTTGACGGAGCGGCCAAAGATACGGCGATTAATACCACCGCAGAAACGTGGCAAATTGATTTTACGGCTCGCTTAACGGGGATCGATGAAGCGCAGCGGCTGATTAACACCGACAGCTACGGTGAGGCGGCTTTCTTTGGTTCTGCGTTTGAAGTCTCCCGTGATGGTGAACAATTTACCGTAAATAGCGGTTTAGCCTATGTGGGCGGCCTGCGTGGTGAGCTGGCTAAAAGCCAAGCATTCAATAAATTGCGTGATACCCACATTTATGCGGATTTTAGCTATCAAGGTAACTTACTTAGCCAATGGAAAACGGTGGTTAAACTCACCACGGGCAATCAACTCAAACACTATGTAGATACCAGCGGCTATGCCCATTTTGTGTTTGCCATCGCGGCGATTGATAAAACTGGAGCTGTCACCGATTTACGCCCTCAAGGGGCTAAATGGGAGCAAAGCATCGCGCAAATCAAGCAGCAATATGCGCTAAAAAGTGAAATGAAATCATGGCGCTATGTCGCCAAAGGCAATGAAACGACCCTCACCCCAAACGAGGTGTTTCATCACTGTTTACTGTTTATTAATGGCCTTGAACAATACGCCAATTATTCTTTTGCCGTTGAAAATAACACGGTTTATTTAGCCGAGCCGTTGCTAAAAGACGACCACATTGAGGTATTGATTAATGTGCCGGTGATTAGCCCACGTGCATTACATACCGGTTCTGAAACTGACGTATTACGCAATGAAGTGGAGGCGCTTAAAAGCACGGTGAAGAACTTGAAAGGAAAGGATTTTATTAGTGCAGATAACCAGAACTTGGCAGCCATCGGCTCCGATGAAAACATTTTTATTTCAGAAAAACAGTTGCAGCACATTCATGACATTGAAGTCGAAACCACCATTAAAGGGAAATAGCGAACATGGCAATTAAACGCACGATCACACTGAATTTTAAAACCTCTGACGGTAAAACCTTACCCGCTTCTTTTGATGTGAGTGATGGTGAGTCCGCCTTTGAGGTCTGGAAAAAACTCCCAGGGAATGCAGCCAAAACAGAGGCACAATTTTTTGCAGAGCAAAAAGGTGCGCAAGGGGCAAAAGGTGACAAAGGCGACCGAGGGGCTCAAGGTGAAAAAGGCGCAACGGGAGGTCAAGGCGCAGCAGGAGCCGCAGGCGCACAAGGTGCCAGTATCGTCAGCGTCTCAGTCCAAGTTAAAGAGAATCCGTGAGGTGATGCATGGCGAAAGGTCGCACGGTCACACTGACGTTTAAAAATAGTGCTGGCACTAACTTGCCGCCTGTTTCTTTCGTCGTCAATGACGGGGAAAAAGGCGATAACGCCCATATTCAGGTGACGTCCATTATTCCCACGATTAAAGGTGGTGAAACGTCATTTAGCATCGGCAATGTGGCCGTGTTATCTGTGCAAATTAATGGCATCACTCAGCCCCAAGGCTATGCCTACACCGTGGAGGGAGCCACATTGTATTTAGCTGAGGCCTTGAAAAATAGTGATTTTATTTCTATTGAGGTAACAAAATGAGTAAACCAACAGGGAAGTTGATCCGCATTACCACCACCAGTATTGGGGCGGTGCCCGTCGGACGAAAAGTGAATAACAAACCGCTGAGTGCGGATATTTCGTTAAGTGCAGGTGATGTGGGGGCGTATAGCAAAACAGAAACGGATAACAAAGTTGCGGATGCAAAAAAAGCAGGTACCGACGCACAAACTAAAGCGAATGCCGCCAGTACTGCCGCAACCAATGCCAATAATAATGCCAATGGCCGCGTGCCAAGTGGCCGCAAAGTGAATGGTAAACCGTTAACGTCGGATATTACGTTAGGTGCGGGGGATGTGGGGGCATTTGCAAAAACGGAAACATACAACCGAACTGATATTGATAAAAAGATTGGCGCAGGTAGTGGATTTGGGTATGGGCAAAAATGGCAAGATTTCACCTCACAACGTAAAGCCAATGTGGTTTATCAAAATACGACAGGGAAACCTATCGCTGTATTTAATGACTCATCACCACACAGAGGTAAGTTCTCATGGGTGTCTACAGATTCAAAAACGTGGGTGAAAGTCGGCAATACCAGTGGAGATGCAGGTATTTCAAATAACTTTGTTGTACCTGTTGGCCACTATTACAAGGTTGAAAGTTTTATTTATTGGTCGGAGCTGAGGTAATCATGGAATATTACAAAGATAATATAAATCAGGTATATGCGTATGATAAAACAGATATGGATGGTTTCCTAATTCGTGAGGACTTAATACCGATCACTGAGGCGGAAGCCTTAAAAATCGCCAGTCCGATACCATCTAAACAACAATTGATTGTCAGTGCAGAATACAAAAAGAAAAGTGCATTCAATGAGGCATCTATTGCTATAGCACCGCTCCAAGATGCCATTGATTTAGGTATTGCCACCGATAAAGAGCTCAAACAGTTAAATGCATGGAAACAGTATCGTGTGGATTTAAACCGTATCGACACTGCAACCGCGCCCGATATCCTATGGCCAGAAAAACCCCAATGAACAAGCCCCGTTATCAGTGGCATAAACAAAACATGAAAATGGCGACAGGTTTGCCGCCGATCACCTGTTCGATTCTGCCTGTGCATCCGTTTATTTATGGTGTTGGTCAAACGAATAGCTCTGGCAGCTATCTCAGCCCCAGCAATGCGATTAACCATTTAGCGGACAAACTCACAGGGGCTGGCCATGTTTCTGCATTGGTGCTGATGGTCACAGGGAAATCATTTGCTGAATTTATGCAGCAATTATCGGCTTTTTCGGCGGTATTTCCACTGCCTGTTTTTGCCCAAGTTGAGCGGATGGCCAGAACGGCACATACGTTGGCCACCACAAAAATGCAATTGCCAGGGAAAATGGCGGGCGGCTTACCTTTGCTACAATCCCTATCAACGACGACCAGCCGCATGGCGTCTAACGCACAGTTAATTGAAGCGGCAAAAGCAGCGGCAAGCCAGCCTAGCGGGTTGGATAGCATGAAATCGGCACTGTCGGATTTCAGCCAACAAAAGGACAATGCCTTAAAACAGATGAGTGATGCCCTAAACGGACTTTTAGGCCAATCAGCCACTGTTTGGGCATTTTCAGGCACGGATGATGCCAGCGTTTTGGCCGATAAAATGCGAAAAAACATTCCTGAACCTGATGCGATATTTACCCTCGCCACTTTATTTGTTGGCAATGAAATTCACGCTTTAACAAGGATGTTAAATGACACAGACCATCACCCTTGCCCTGAACGGTGAGGCTATCCCACTGAAAAACTTGGCTGTAACGCCCAGTATGATGTTTCAGGATAAAGACCAATCAGGGCAATCTTCCAGTACGGCCGTCGCCGAGCAAGGTATTAAGCCCAAAGAACTGCGCATCACGGGCATTTTACCTTTTACTGAACACAAGGCGTTTTCGCGCCTGTTTGCGTTAGCTGAAGCCAAAGAAAACGGCAATTTAAAACGTTATCGCGTGGCCAATTTGACGGCTCAAGCCATTAATTTTCGCATCGGTACATTCACCAATTCCATTGATGCCAGCAAAATTGAAGGGAAACAGGCGTGGCAAATTACCTTTACTTTACGTGAGCATTTATCTGTTTCAGAAAAACGCGAAGCGCGAGCTAACAGTAAAGTGGCCAGCAAAACGCAAGGCGGTAGTGCAACAAAAGGCGGTCAATCAGGGGCATCCGATGAAACCGAGCAATTGACTTGGTTTGAAGAAAAAGTGTTAAAACCGATTAACGATTCGTTGGAGTAAAGGGAATGAAACCCATCAATCGACTGTATTTATCAGGAGATGAAATTCAAGTCACCGATATCAACATTATGTTAGAGCTCTCTGCCGCAGGGCGCGGCTTTGTCACCGTGAAAACCGATGAGGACTACACAGGCAAATTAGTGCGCCTTGATGTCGGTTACCCCGAATTATTATTACGTTATTTCACAGGGTTCGTGGAGCGGTCGCAGCCCTCAACCAATGGATTTCAACGGTTATTTATTCGTGAACTGGTTGGCGTGTTTGAGCGTGAATGGCCATGTTCTTTTCAGCATCCCACTTTGCGCACCATTACCGAACACCTGCAAAAGGAAAGTGGCTTAACCTTTCAATTACCCGATGCGCCTTATTCGGATGAGCCTATTCCTCACTTTACCCACAGTGGTACAGGTTACCAATTACTGGCCAATTTAGGGCATGTGTTCAATATTGATGATTATGTGTGGCAGCAGCTCCCCAATGGCCATGTGTATGTGGGGAGTTGGCCACATTCGCTATTTGCCAATAACCCCGTAGAAATCCCCAATGAATTTGCCACCTCGCAGGCAGGCGGGAACACGATGACCATTCCGATGGTGCAATCATTAAGACCTGGTGTGAACGCGAACGGCAAACGCCTGCACAAAGTGAATCTTATCAATGAAGATATGACGCTCACGTGGGCAATCACCAATAAAATCACAGGAAAATCCGCTAACAAGAGCCCCATTCAAAACCAAATCGACAATGCCTATCCTGAATTGGCCGCAGGTTTACATCTGCCTAAAACTGCCCGCATTGAAGCCCATAGTGAACCCGTTCGTGCAGGTGATATTTCTGACCCGTATCGCCCCCGCTATGCGGTTGATGTGCAATTATTGGATGCCGACGGGAACCCATCCAGCACCCCAATTTACCGTGCGGTACCTTTGCCCCTACCGATGGCAGGGGGAGAAAGCGGTTTATTCCAATATCCACCCGTTGGCACGGTCGTGGAAATTGCCTTTGAGGGTGGCCGCCCTGATAAGCCATTTATTCGCCAAACCCTTAGCCAGGGAAACACGCTGCCCGATATCCAACCAGGCGAACAATTGCAGCAACAACGGCAAGAAGTCTCACAACGCATCACACAAGATGGGAGCTGGCAACGACAAACAGACCAAACCATCAGTGAATCATCCATGCATCGGCAAGTCACCGCCGACACCGAACAGCGCACCTTAGTCACCCGAGACACCACTATTCAAGCCACCGATAAAACGATGGTACTCGGTACTGCAACATTACTGGCAGGCGCTATCCAACAAATAGCCGATGGTGATTACAGCATTGCATCTAAGGGTAACTTAGTGGCCAGTATCGGTAAGAAAGCGGAGATTAATATTGCAGAGGATGCCACACTCAGCGTTGGCCAAAAGCTGATTGAAAAGGTTGGTGCACTTAAGCAAAGCATCGCGGGTACCAAACAAGAAATCATTGCACCGGTTGTTTGGATTGGTAGCCAAGAAATTAACGTGGCACAACTGATGATTGATACATTAGATATCGTCAAAGAGTTGGCCGAACTCACCGCCAATCACAGCCACCACAATACGGGAACGCCATTGAATGCCAATGCCATCAAAGGCACGGCAAGTAAATCAGTTGGTTTGAAAGAAAAGTATCAGCCAGTTATTAGTTGAGATATCTAACTGAAAATATTAAACTTGCCTTGTTAGCTTAGAAATATCGGACTTTAATGCAAGCAATTGCATAAACAAAAAACTCAACCTTATCAGTTGAGTTTTTTGTTTTATAAGTAAAAATTATTATCATTCGTTGAATAAATGGGAAATGATCATATAATCAGCGACGTTAGTTATATTGGACTGTAAATCTAGACATGTTGATGTTTTACATCAGCATTTAGAAATGGATTTTCGCCTTTTCGTACAATACGGAAAGATAAGCCCTGAATGAATAACATGTGATGGTGATTCATAGCCTTAGATGGGAAGTCCGATATTTCTAAGCTAACAACTGAGAAGCCTAACTGGACAGGCAAACATAGGCAAAAGTTAGGGCTATCGGCCTTCCTTGTGACCAAGGAAGGACACGTATGAAAGAGATGTTAGACATCACAATCATGGTTTTAGCAGTGATATTGCCTATGCTAAAACTAATCCGTTATTTCTTATAATCGGATCGTAACTAAGGCTACCGACTTATCATCGGTAGCCTTTAATATTTGTAGTCCATCATGGGTGAGCCTATACACCACCGACAGCCTACCAACACCCAAACCACATTAAGCAACCTTTTATTTGGATCACATCAACAGCATGGCGCAGATGCAGCGCTACCCCACGAAATAAAGTTACCTACCACGTAAAATGCACTACACCGCACCCGCCTGCACAATTTGGATCTAAACTTTATTTCAGTTTTGAAATTCTACAAAACATATCGCCAAGCCGCGCTAGCACTAGGGCGTTGCCGAAAATCTCAAACTGAAATGAGTGAAAAGAATTTCAGGAGATTTCAGTTTTTGGATCACTGAATAGATCGCATCAAAATCACAACACAATGAAAAATATAGAAAACCTCTATTTTGCGTGAGTTTGATTGAAGCTCAGAATTAGCCGCATAATTTCATGAAGTCAGTAATTATGCGGCTTAGAGAAAATAGAAAGCAAAAATTATGACAGGTATAGCTAAAGATTCGAATGTAACAGGTATAACCTTAGCTTATTATCTAAGAAGGCAATTAGAAATTTGATTAATGGTTATTCATTCTATAATTACAATCTGCACATAGACCAGAGCAATCTTGGTCATCCTGTGTAAGGATAACATCACATGAATTGCAGCGAGTGTAACCTAGCTCGTGATCGCACCAACGACACACTTGCTCTTGGATAACAAATGTATCATGCATGCATTCTACACATTTCTCGTAGGTTGGATCATCTCCATTTGGGGGCCAATAGAAAAATTTGTGGTCAAATTCGTTTATTAATAAAGGTGCAATAAGATCGGAGTAGTTGCAGGAAACACAGTTATATTTAAATTTATCTTCATCTGAATCAACGGTATAACCATTTTCAATATCTTCATTGTTTGCTATTAAGAGGCTGGAACCACATTCTTGACATTTGCATTCATTTAAAAATTCAAACATTCCTCGAGGGATACCTGAATCTTGCCAAGACTCTTTACATTCAAAGAGTTTCTTTTGGTAGAAATCTTGATGCTCAAGCATTATTAACCAAGATGGACCTAATAATTCGGTAGGATTCTCGCTTAATTCATTAGTTATAAAATCGTTCAGGATAGGAAATAAATCTGCTACAAAGTTGGCAAGCTCGCCATGTGAGTTTTTAGGATGTAGGTGCTCTAAATCATTACGACTTTTTTGTAATTTTAAAATCGCCTCCCAATCAACAACAATTTCAAATTTTTCAAATCGTTGTTTGATACCTTCTACGTCAATTGTTGTTTGCTTGAATTTTCCGTCAGGTTTCCAAATTACCCCACCTTGCCCGTCAGGATGAGGTAATATTTTATGTGGAGGTGAGAATATTAATTGATAAGCATCTTCTTCTGAATCTACGGATATGATGATTTTGTATTTAAATAGTAGAAGCATTCCTGCATAAAGATTCCGTATCGCTGATAGCGTGCGAAATGGATTCCCGCCATCATCAAGAGGTAATTGGGATTTTTTGAAATCTTCTATGCCTAGCTGTATAGATATTAAGGCATTTTCATAAAGCTTTTCAGCACTTAATGTCTGTGATTGCTTTTCATTCATGAGAGCTCAACCTTCATCAATAAATTAATATTCTACAATATGTTTTTTATGGAGTGACGGACGCAATGTGGACATTAGATAAAACAAAGGGGCTGCGTTTTCACGCAACCCCTTGATTTATTTGGTGGAGCTGGCGGAGTCTGAATTCGTCGCTTAACTAAATGATTTTATAGTGCTAATGTTCAATTCAACTTTTCAAAAGTGCCTAATAAGGTGCCTAAAAATGAATTAGTTTATTTCTTGAGTCTATGATTACTTAAATTCACGTAAAAAACTATATTTTTTTCGGTTAGCTTTAAATAAGGTATAATTTTTCATATTGGAAATATTCATAGTGGCTGTAATACTATTAATTTTCTAATAACCTTCAAGGTTTATTCATTATTGGCTCTTGTATAAAACATAATGGATGTTGTTCAGGATATGAATAATGTTGTTTAAAACCTAGAATAACATCCTTGGTTCTTACGGTATTGAATATTATTGGCCATAATTTAAATTAACCAGAAACTTTAACTTATTGATAATTAGTGTGAAATGTGGGTTTTGCTGAAGGTGAATTATAATTAGTCTATTAGAAATTAAACTAAAAAAGGCCCACATGCCTAATGCGGGCCATAATATTTTTCGGTTAACATAAGTTTTAATATCCATCTTCATTAATTGAGACGTATTCATATAGATATTAATAGTACCTTCGATAAATTCATTGGTGTAATTTTAACTAATCTGTTGTTTTTTTAAAAGAAAATCAGAAAGTTCTGGTGATAAATTTTGGCTGCCCATTTTAGGTGATGGCGTTTGCTGGTTACTATTTGGCTGGGGAACGTACTTTGCTAGAGTGAGTGCCGTTGAAATGGTTACTGCGAGATTATCAATCAGTGGAACACTTACTCGCTCATGAAGGATTGCGGGGAAACCTGCGAGTGCAGCTCCCCCCAAAATGACACAGGATGCCCCATCTTTTTGTGCACAGGTATCGCTGAGTTTCACTATCATCTCATAAGCTTTATCTGGATTGTTAACGATTTCTGCACCTGTCATTGAAACAGTTCTCACGGAAGCTAACCGGTTTGCTAGGCCAAAATTTTCAACTTGTTTTTCCAAAATAGGCTTCCATTTTTCGCCTCCCGAGAGAATTGAAAATTTACGTCCAAATAGCAGGGCAGTGGACAGAGATGCTTCGAGTAAGCCGATGACGGGAAAAGGCACCATCTCTTGTAAAATAGAGGCTTCGCCGCAGTCGAAACCTGCAATAATCGCGGCATCAAATTGTGCGTCTTTTTTAAGTTGTTTAGCCATCATATCAATGAGTGAATGCATTGCGATACCGATAGCAACCTCGCTGCCGATATAGTCAGGCCCAAAACTGGATGTTAGCCCAACAACCTCGACATTATCTCCTGCAGCTTTACGTGTTTCAGAGACGATGAGCTGAGTAAATTTCTCAGAAGTATTTGGATTAATGACTAATAAACGTATTTTTTTCATTAAATTATTGGCCGTTGAGTCGGTAGATGCGATAGTTTTTTGGGTAACCGCTATAGTCGCTAAAGCCGATGCTCCGAGTATAAAATTTCTACGGCTGCTATTCATATTCATTTTGAACTGTCCTTAGTTGAAATAACATAAATGTGATTATTGAACGGTATCTAATAAACGAAATAGGACAATCTTGTATTCTTGCTGTAAGGCAATTTTAAATTCTAGATCTCTGGTATTATTGATTCTGGTTTTAAGAGAAGAGAAAATTTGTTGTTTAGTGGCTTTTTTAACGGCCAATAAAAAAGGGAAACCAAATTTTTCATTATATTCTTTATTTAATTTAGCTAGTTCTTTGGCCTCTTCCTCTGTGCATTCATTGAGCCCAGCACCTGATTGTTCCCCTTGTGATAAGGCTGCGATGTTATTATTGCGCAAATTTTTGCACGCTAATTGAGGATGAGATTTAATGAGCTCTAATTGTTTCTCTGCTCCCGATTTTTCAACCACATTAACAAGATCAATATACATATTAACAAACCCAGTAAAAGGGCGTTTAGAGGCACTCTCGACAATAGGCCACGTTGTATCTTCAAAAATATTCGAGAATGTTTTTTCGTAATCATTAACACTCATTTTATTTACTTCATCAATATTATAAACTTGACTGGCAGTTACATAGTGTGCAGAAAGTAACAAAGGCAAAGAAATTAAAGCGCATTTAATTAATTTCATATCTATTCCTTTATATAATGGTAAAGTTGATTTTAATTTTAAAGAAATCAAAGGCATTATTTATTAATGCCTTTGATTGCGAGTGAGACTATTCTGTTTTCTTACAATTCAAATAATTTAGAATATAGATAATGAATTGCAAAATAGTTATTTGAAATTATAGTTCAATATCACGGTTACAATCTTTAGAATAAATATAGCTAAATTCTTCGTCGCCAACAGCATAACCTGCTTGCAGTGCATATGATGCCATAAAAATATAATCGCCTTTCTTGACAGGAACCCAATCATTATCGAGGTTATACATACCTTTACCCGATAATATTAACGCACCATGTTCTTGATAATGGGTTTCGATATAACCGTGGCTAGCACCTGGTTGGAAGGTTAGAATATGGATATTCATATCAAAACCAAGGTCTTTAGGTAATAAGTCTTGTAAATGGACGTTGTGCATTCCTTCATAATCAATTTTAGGAAGCTCATTGACGTTACCACAAACCACGTGTGCTTTATGGCCCTCTGTTGGTTCATAAACGCGTTTGTATAAAAATATTTGTGAAGGGTTACCCTTGTTATTATTTTTAAAGCGCATGGTGACACCCGCTGGGCAATACAGGTAACCACCTTGGGTTAATTTATGTTCATCTTTATCAGAATAAGCAATTAGTTCGCCTTCAATGACATAAATAATACATTCAATTTTACCGCCACCAAAACCCGCTAAGTTACCACCTTCATTGAATAAGGTTCCGACGTAGTCAACAAAGCTAGCTCCTAATTTTGGGGTGGATAAAATTGTCATATTACAGTCAGTAAAACCGGGAATGATATTACAAACAACCCCGTTAGGTGGAATGATGGCATAATTATCTTTTTTGATAATTGCACGTGACGCCAAAATATCATTTGGGTAGCCAATTTGATTATCTAAATAACCCATTTTAACCTCTCCTAAGTAATTTCATTATTTGTTTTTTTGGCTATATGTTGCAGAACATCTATTCCAGATAGGCCAATTTATATAAAACTTCCGTCAGTAATTTCACTCCTTCAGCGAGATCGCTTAATGTAGTGGCTTCCGCAGGATTATGGCTGATCCCTTTAATGCTGGGAACGAACATCATGACGGTTGGAACAATAGGGGCAAATATTTGTGAGTCATGGCCAGCACCACTGTGCATGACTTTATAGCTATATTGATTTTCATCACAAATTTTTTTTACGAAAGTAACTAGCTGCTCATCCATTGGAATTGGTGCTTCGTCCATCCAGAGGTCGATTTTTACCTCAATACCCATTTCAGCGCAAATTCGTTGAATATCGTTCTCTATCATAGCGGTGAATTCAACTAGCGTTGCTTTATCGGTATGGCGACAATCAATCGTAAAATCAGTTTGGCCTGGGACCACATTCACCGTATTTGGGTGGGGAACTACTCGACCAAACGTGAGTACTAATGGGTCACCATACTGTTTGGCTTTTTCAGTGGATTCATAACAAATACGGCTGAAGGCACAGATAGTATCTTTGCGATACCCCATTGGCGTTGTGCCTGCGTGATTGGCTTCACCTTTTAAGGTTATATTGTAACGACGTTGACCAACAATGCTATTCACAACGCCAATTGTAATATGTTCACGTTCAAGAACGTTACCTTGTTCAATATGTAATTCAACAAAGGTTTTAATATCACTGCGAGGTTTTTGGTTGGCGGGGCGAAATTTAAAACCAGCTTGCGACATTGCGTCGACAAAATTGACCCCTTCAGCATCTGAAATATGTTTAACGTCTTCCTTTTTGGCGATACCGACAATATTTTTGCTACCCCAGTACACGTAAGGGAAGCGGCTACCTTCTTCTTCCGCTAAGGAAACAACCTCTAATGTTCTGAGTGGCTGGCCATATGTTTTTTGCAGATAATCTAAAGCTATAAAGGCGGCTTCAATTCCGAATTGCCCGTCTAGATTTCCACCATTAATAACGGTATCGATATGTGATCCTGATAAAATCACTTGATCTGGATATTTACGGCCCTTGAGTTGACCAAACAGATTGCCAATATCATCGTAATAGGCATATAGACCTGAACTTTCGAATGCATTTTTTAACGCTCTTTGTGCACTAACCCATTCTTGAGTATAAAGCAGGCGCGTCATGCCATTATTTTCTACCGCGCCGTGTTGAGACAGCCAATTTGAAGTTTCTTTAACTTCTTTTGTAAAGTCCTTCATATTCATACCACCTAGTGATTTTTATACTGTGTGCTGTAGCAACAAAACAGTTTGTGTTGTCACTAAAGCGCGATATTTGTTTTCATAGGCAAAAGAAAATAATTAATGGTTCTACTGTATTTTTGTTATATTTGGCAAGGAACCCCTAATCTCTTATTTATCGAGTGATTAGGGGTAGAACGATGCAATAAATATTGGCAGGAGATCCGATTAATCATCGTATTTCCGTATTTATTTAGCTGGCAAATGGTGATTTATTGTCATAGGATTTTTGGTAAATATCATCAGAAACCAAATAATCATAAATTTCATCGACAATATCGATACCATTTACTTCACTTTGTTTTTCTCTTGCTAAGCTATTTTGTCCTGGGAATTGAACCTGATCGAAGCCTGGAGCAGGCTTAACGGCATTGAGTTCATTCATGACTTGAGTGATGTGTTTGCGGAACATCACAGGGTCAGTAAAATAAGCAGGGTTGATAACAATATGTAATTGGCCCAGCTCTCTTCCTTGCGTTAAATCGTGGTACATGGAACTGACGTGTTTACCAAAAGGCAGTCCAAGTAATACACCGGAGAGAATATCGACCATCATCATCAAGCCATAACCTTTAGGCCCTGCAATTGGGACTAATGCCGTTACTGCAAATGGATCTGTTGTTGGGTTACCGTCTTTATCTACAGCCCAAGTATCTGGAATTTTTGCATTTTTTGAACGAGCATCTAACACTTTGCCCCAGGCTTGTACGGTAGTCGCCATATCAAAAGTGATATTATCTGTTTCACCCGGCGCTGAGAATGCGATAGGGTTAGTACCATAGTAGGTTTCAGCACCACCATAAGGAACCACCATCGGGTCTGACTGACAAACTGAAATACCTATCATGCCAGCACTAGAAGCCTGTTGAACAAAATAAGATAATGAGCCGCTGTGACCTATACGGCGCACTCCTACCACTGCAATCCCATTTTCTTCTGCCATTTTAATGGCTTCGTCCATACTCAGTTTTGCAGCAACGTGGCCTGCGCCGTTATCACCGTCAAAGACAGCACTACAAGGACCTGTTTTATCAAAAGTAAAATTAGGTGAGTTATTTGTGCCACCTTTCGAAATGCGCTCTGCATAATATTCGACACGCACTGCACCGTGGGAGTGAATACCCTTTGCATCGGCATGGACAAGAACATCAGAAACGATATCAGCATGATCTTTAGATAATCCTGCTGCATGGATTTTATTAGCGATGAGCTGATGGAGTTTTTCTTTAGAAACTTTCATACATAAATAACCCTTTAGTGTTTTCGAAGTTTAATAAAACTCTTTGCTGATACCAATGTAACAACTAAATTATCTATAAATGTGATCTAGATTATTTTTATTTGATTTTATAAAAAATTATGCAAATAGCCCCTTAATTATTAGAACGAATCTAATAGTTTTAAATTTGGTGTTTTTTCTTTTAATGTCCAGTGTATTTTAAAGGAATTTCTAACAATATATAAAGTGTGAGCATTCTCAACTTATTTGTAAGGTTTATTTGTAATTTTATTTTTCAATAAATGCCTATTTACTTTTTCATCTCATATATTGAGTAAATAAAACTTCAATTAATAAAAGTTGTTTAAAGGATGTCACTATGATCCATGCTTTCATAAAAAAAGGGAGCTTCCAAGATTCAGTGAGCTTAATGCTGATATCTCGAAAACTAAGTGAATCTCCAAATGTTTCAGAAATCTCCGTCATGATGGGAACACCAGCAAATAAGTCGTTACTTGATGCGACCGGATTTTGGCATTCATCCTTTGATGACGCAACACCGAATGATATCTGTGTTGCGATTAAAACCGAATCTGCAGATACCGCTATTGTTGATGAAATTGCACAAGCGCTGGATGAATCACTCAAAGCATTGGCTCAAGGACAGCAGCAAACGGGGAAAAAACTCAAGCGTGTTCGTAGTTGGCGAATGGCCAAGAATAAGCTTCCAAATGCCAATGTTGTATTAGTTTCTATTGCAGGGGAGTTTGCCGCAGAGCTGGCTGACCAAGCATTAGATGATGGCTGTAACGTCATGATGTTCTCCGATAATGTGTCGCAAGCGGATGAGCGTAGATTAAAACTGAAAGCAAGCGAACGTGGTCTGATAGTGATGGGACCAGACTGCGGTACGGCTTACTTAGCCGGGGCACCATTAGCGTTTTCTAACGTAGCACCACAAGGAAACATCGGCATTATTGGGGCATCGGGAACTGGTATTCAAGAGCTGATATCTCAAATTACGCTTGCGGGACAAGGTATCACCAATGCGATTGGATTAGGTGGTCGTGATTTAACGGCGGAAATTGGTGGCGTCAGTGCCATGACCGCCATTGAATTACTCGCATCTGATCCGCAGAGTGATGTTATCGCCTTTGTTTCTAAGCCTCCAGCCAAAGAAATCCGTAGCAAAGTGATTGATAAGCTTAAGGCTCAAGGAAAACCAGTTGTCGCATTATTCCTCGGGACAAAACCCGAAATCAAACAGGATGGAAATTTATACTTTACTGAAACATTGGATGAAACTGCACGTGTTGCGGCCATGCTTGGCCGTGTTGAAAAAGCAGCAGCATTTCAACCGCAAGCAAAGGGCAAGAAAATTTCAGGCCTATATGCTGGGGGGACACTCGCGGCTGAGTGCGCAATGTTATTGGCAGAAAAATTAGGACTGCAAACAGACGCAGCTCACGATCAGGGAATGATGCTTAATCAAGATGGCCACAGAATTATAGATTTAGGTGATGACTTTTATACACAAGGCAAGCCTCACCCAATGATTGACCCTTCTACTCGCAACCAGCAAATTGCTGCGTTTGCTCAGAAAAATGATGTTGGGGTGTTATTGCTGGATGTGGTTATTGGTTACGGTGCTCAAATAGATTCCGCTCAAACACTAGCCAAAGAAATCAAAGCATTAAGAGAAAGTCGTCCAAGTAGCTCACCGATTGCGGTTATCGCTACCGTGACGGGGACTGAGCAAGATCCTCAAGTGCGCTCCGAACAAATCGCTTATCTAGAAGAGGCCGGTATTGCGGTGATGAATTCACTGCCTGAAGCGGTGACGCTGGCATGCAATATTATCTCTCCACCTGTGATTGTATTCCCCCAAAAAGAACAAGATATCCTGCAAAGCGTTTCGGTCATTAACGCGGGCGTACGCAGCTTTGCGGATGACTTACAAGCCAATGATATTCCAGTTGTTCACTACCAGTGGGCTCCAGTCGCTGGTGGGAATAAAAAATTAGCTAATATTCTGAAAAAATTGAAATAAGGGTTTGGATATGTACTCAACGATTGAAGAAGCAAATACCGCAGTAATTGAACGTATTCGTGCCGCTCGTCCTTTTTGGCAAAGTGTTGAACCTGCAAAAGATCTCATCCCAACTTTGCAACAAGGCAAAAAATTACTGCATGCGGGCCCACCTGTAACTTGGGAAGAAATGAGTGGTCCAGTGCGTGGTGCTTGTATCGGTGCGTGTTTATTCGAGAAATGGGCCGATAATGAAGATCAAGCACTTAACCTATTGAATAATGGCGAGATTGAATTTATTCCTTGTCACAGTGTAAAAGCAGTGGGGCCAATGGGGGGAATTACTTCCGCCAACATGCCTATGTTAGTTGTCAAGAATATGACCCATGGCAACGTTGCATATTGCAACATGAATGAAGGAATCGGTAAAGTCATGCGTTTTGGGGCATATGGTGAAGATGTGCAAGTACGTCATCGCTGGATGCGTGATTCATTAGGTCCTGTTCTGAAAAAAACCTTACAAACGTTAGAAAATGGCATTGATTTAACGGCGGTGATGGCACAAGGCATTACCATGGGTGATGAATTCCACCAACGCAACATTGCCACTTCAGCATTGTTATTAAGACAACTGGCACCAATCATGAGTGCGCTGGATATCGATAAAATTGAACTTCAGCAAGTGATGCAATTTTTAAGTATCACAGACCAATTTTTCCTCAATCTTGCAATGGCTTACTGCAAATCGGCGATGGATGCTGGCGCTGAAATTCAGCATGGCACCATTGTGACCGTATTAACGCGTAATGGTAAAAACTTTGGTGTGAAAATCAGCGGTATGGGTGATCAGTGGTTTACTGCGCCAGTTAACACACCGGAAGGTCTCTTTTTCTCAGGTTACAGCCAAGCTGATGCCAACCCAGATATTGGTGACAGCGCAATCACTGAGGCGTTCGGTATCGGCGGTGCAGCGATGGTAGCAGCACCGGGTGTTACACGTTTTGTTGGTGCAAGTGGTGGTATGAGCGCCGCATTAGATGTGTCTGAGGAAATGACTGAAATTTACTTAGAACACAACATGATGCTGCAAATTCCGACTTGGGATTTCCAAGGCGCGTGTATTGGGCTGGATGCGCGTAGAGTCGTAGAAACGGGTATAACACCGCTCATCAATACAGGGATCGCACATAAAGAAGCAGGGATTGGTCAGATTGGTGCGGGTACGGTAAGAGCACCACTGGCTTGCTTTGAAAAAGCGATTGTTGCGCTAGCTGAAAAAATGGGTATCAGCGAATAAATCGATAATTTTCACTCTGAAGGAGTTTAAAAATGATCATGCAAGCACTGTCCGTTAGCGCTCACTTACCTAAAGAAACAGGAATATTGAATTGCGTTGGACGCTTTAATCATGCACTTAATTTTGTCACTCCTTCAGGTGAATTATTGACATTACATCGCTATGGTCGAGGATTAAGCCCAATGGGCTGGATGGTCTCTGATACTGATTTTCAAGCTATTTTTAATGATGAGAATGAGTTTGTTGAGTATAAAAACGATCGATTGGTCAGCCCTAACTGGCAACTCATTGCGCCAAAAGAACACTTATCGCTCAAGTTGGTGCCACAAAAACTCCCTGATGGAACGTTTACAGCGCTATGGGATATCTTAAGGCAATCGAAAGCGAAAAGTGGTTTACACGGCAGTTTGAGTGAAGCGACAACCGGCCCATTATGTCGAGAGCTAAAAGAATTAAAAGCAAACTATCAACGATACCTTCAAGGTGAACGTATTGATTGGCAGTCGATAATTGGAAGAGGGCCGGGGTTAACACCAAGCTTTGATGATATCTTAATAGGTATGCTATTGGTCACCTTTCTTAATCCAGAGATTGACAGCGACAGCTTACCAAACTTTTTTCAAGATACTCCTTCTTTAGGGTCATTAACGACTCTGGTCAGTGTGAACTATTTACGTTTTGCTTCCCAGGGCATCTTTTCTACTCCACTACAAACATTAGCAACTGCGTTAGTGCAGCCGATGAAATTATCACAGGCGGTTCGCTTGCTGCTTCAGGTCGGCCATTTTTCTGGTGCGGATACGTTAATAGGCGTGTGGTTAGCGGGTATGGATGAAATGGGTTAACGTTCGCGAATAAACAAGGACAAACATGGAAACTATTGTTATCGCCTTAGGTGGCAATGCATTACTGCAGCGTGGAGAAGTGCTTTCCGCTGAAAATCAATACCAAGCTATCGCATCGATTGCGGGTACTTTGGGGCAACTTGCACAAAAATATCGTGTGGTGATTGTACATGGCAATGGGCCTCAAGTCGGGCTATTGGCCTTGCAAAATTTAGCTTATACCGATGTTCCTGCTTATCCTTTGGATATTTTAGTGGCCGAAAGTCAGGGAATGATTGGATATATGCTGATGCAAGAACTGGGACGCAAGCACCCTAAACAGCCAGTAGCAACGCTGCTCACTCGTGTTGAAGTTGATAGCAATGACCCTGCTTATCAAAACCCCACTAAATACATTGGCCCTGTGTATGACAAGCAGGAAAAAGAAAGCTTAGAAGCTGAGCTAGGTTGGGCGATTAAACCCGATGGCAAATATTATCGTCGGGTTGTTCCATCTCCTCAACCTAAAGCCATTCTGGAAATTGATGCCATCAAATGCTTATTAGATCAAAAGCATATTGTCATCTGTAATGGTGGCGGTGGTGTTCCTGTTATTCAGCAGGATAATGGATTTTGTGGGAGTGAGGTGGTTATCGATAAAGATTTATCCTCCGCACTATTAGCAGAAGTGCTTGAGTCTGACCACCTAATTATTCTAACCGATGCGGATGCCGTCTATCGGAATTGGGGAACTCCTGAGCAAAGCGTGATTAGATGCGCAACGGTAGCAGAGGTTGCCCCTATGGCAATTGATGATGGTTCTATGGGACCGAAATTGATGGCGGTCAGCCGTTTTGTACAGCGTTCTGGTAAACCTGCTTATATTGGTGCGTTAAAGCAAATAGATGCTATCTTGAAAGGAGAGGCAGGCACTAGAATTATACCATAGTGATTAATTGCTTTGATAATCAAGGAAGTATTAATGAAAAACGTTTCATTTGGTCATGATGTTTTACCCGCAATTGGCATGGGTAGTTGGAATTTGGGGCAGCAGCGGAAAAGTGCAAAAGAAGAAATTGAAGCGATACAAGCAGGCCTTGATGTAGGCTTAAAATTAATTGATAGCGCTGAAATGTATGGCAATGGGGCTTCTGAACAGTTAATTGGTAAAGCAATTTCAGGACGACGCGATGAAACGTTTTTAGTATCAAAAGTTTATCCCTTCAATGCCGGAGGTAAAGCATTAGTTAATGCTTGTGAGGCATCTTTGCGCCGGTTAAAAACGGATAGGCTTGATCTTTACTTGCTGCATTGGGCTGGCGATATTCCTCTCGAAGAGACTATTAATGGTTTCGAAAAACTGCAATCTGCTGGGAAAATTCGTTATTGGGGAATATCTAACTTTGATATCAATGAACTGCAAGATATGTATGATCACCTCGCGGGTGGACGTTATTGTGCGACAAATCAGGTGCTATATAACCTTGGTAGCCGCGGTATTGATTATTCATTACTTAACTGGTGTCGGCATAAAAAAATGCCATTAATGGCTTATTCACCACTCGGCAGCGGCAATCAATTACTTAGACATCCAACGTTGAAGATGATTGCGCAAAAATATCAGGTCGTGCCAGCAACGGTTGCATTAGCGTGGGTGATCCGTGGCGATGGGATCGTTGCTATTCCTGAGTCAGGTAGCAGGGCGCATATGTTGCAAAATGCGCACGCTTGCCAGTTAGTATTAGACAACGACGATATTGCTTTATTGGATGAAAGCTTTCCACCGCCAACACATAAGCAATATCTGGATATTTTGTAATTCATTCAACGTTATTTTGTCGCTGGGTCAATTGGGCTCAGCAAGCTTTGGATGATGGGATCGCGCAGTTTGAACAGTTTCACGATCGTTTTTAATACTTCCCCTTGCTGATTGCTATTCCAAGCTAAGGATAAGGGGGACGGTCTTCTAGGCCTTTTTATTGATTTCTCAATCAGTTGTTGGTTTTGAATATAGGGTTTGCAAATAGAGGCAGGTAAAAAGCCAATTCCCGTTCCTTTTAGGTGACAGAGTACTTTGGTTTTCATATCAGGCACTTTGATTTCTCGTTGGCCTGATAATAGCCATGCAGTGCGTTTGGATAAAACTTGCGAGGTATCTTCCACATTGATAGTCGGGTAACAACGCAGTTGTTCATCGCTAAGAATACCGTTAATAGAGGCAAGAGGGTGTTGATTGGCAACTGCAAAGACCCAATCGATTTTGCCTAAAAACAAGGTATTCATGTCGCTGTCCAATGATTCAGAACCTGGGACACCGATTGCAATATCACATTTGTTACTGAGTAGGGCATCCCATACCCCCATATACACTTGCCGAGTGATATTAAGGCGGGTGAAAGGAAAGCGCTCGGTTAGGTGTTGGAGTAGGTCAGCGACGGCATTTGGCTCATAGAGTAAGTTATTAATTGCAATCGTAATTTCTTGTTCGACACCTTCATTAATCAGCCGTAACTGATTTGGCATATTACTTAACCAGTTATGCCATTCACGGCAATGCTCAAGGAGATATTCCCCCGCAGAGGTCAAGTTAACGGTTCGTGTCGTTCGAGTAAAAAGTTGGACTCCAACATATTCTTCTAAGATTTTGATCCGATAGCTGATGGTTGCGGTACTTTTATACAGTTGTTTTGCGGCTTGAGAAAAGCTCTGGCACTGTGCAACGGTGATGAAAGTCGTCATCGTTTCTTGATCTAACATGTTTGCATCTCCCGAAAGCTAAAGGAAAAACTAAATTATAATATTTTTTATATCTGCATTTTGTTTCACATCACTCACTACGTGAATTTCATCTTAATTGAAAGTGATAGGTATAAATCTTGTAGAATTGTTAGTAATTGTTATCCTACTGAATATTAAAAGATTATGCTCTATTTAAATTAAAAAAATGTGATCAGTGATTCTTTGTGGAAAAATTTTCCAAAAATTGGTGTTAAATGGAATACAACCTGATAAACTGATTTTGTCATGTAGGTGGTTGTACAAAACAGTGGCTTAAAATTTTTAGCGTGTTAGGAGAAAACAATGGAACTTGTTCTATCTGATCTGACACCGGAAGCGTTTGCCCCCTATGGAGACGTCATCCAAGTTGAAGGATCTGAATTTTTTCATATCAATGAGGGTACGACAGAACGTTATCATGCTTTAGGTAA
Source organism: Providencia sp. AGC89 (assembly GCF_053543535.1). Classification (NCBI taxonomy): domain Bacteria; kingdom Pseudomonadati; phylum Pseudomonadota; class Gammaproteobacteria; order Enterobacterales; family Morganellaceae; genus Providencia; species Providencia sp. AGC89. The sequence continues at coordinate 26,398 of NZ_JBIXLP010000094.1, read as the reverse complement.
AGCAGAGATTACCGATGAAAGCCCAGTTCTAATGAGTATTAGTCGTTCAGAACCCATTGATATTCCAATGAATGTTAAACTTTTAGAGAAGCATCCGCTTTCCAGCCAAGCTTTTATTCCAATGAATGGCGAGCGTTTTATTGTCGTGGTGGCTGAGCCGGGGGATGATATCCCTGTTGGTACCTTGCGAGCATTTATCACCAATGGTAAGCAGGGTGTAAATTATCACCGCGATGTATGGCATCATCCGATTTATGCATTTCAATCACAAACGGATTTTTTAACGGTAGATAGAGGCGGTGCAGATAATTGTGTCGTTAAGGATCTCCCTGAGCCTTGTCAAATAGTTTTTCCTTAACTACTCTATTGGGCGACAAGGGCTAGCTAATATGGCTCCTTTCTGCCGATAGCAAACATAAAAGGTAAAAATAAATGACTGAACCACGCACAAAAGGAAGACCACAGACAGATAAAAGTTCGCCAAAAGGTGCGCAGGCACTTGAGCGCGGGCTGGATATTCTTCAATTTCTGGCCAACTCAGGTGGTAGCTCATCAGTCTCCGTTTTATCCGAGCAGTTAGGTTTACCTTTATCAACGACATTTCGCTTACTGAAAGTCCTTGAGCAAGCAGAATTTATTTTTCAAGACCCACAGCTTGGCTGGTGGCATATCGGTCTTCAATCATTCACGGTTGGGGCGACCTATATGAATGATAGGGACGTTGTATCGGTGGCAGGGCCATTTATGCGCAGGCTAATGCTGCTATCAGGCGAAACGGCAAATCTGGCTATCCGTAATAATTTGGATGCAGTTCTGATCCGCCAATGTGAGTGCCATGCGTTAGTGAGAATGTGTGCACCTTTAGGGAGTCGCTTACCATTACACGCTTCAGGGGCTGGGAAGGCGTTATTGTTCCCTCTTGATGAAGAAGAAATGTTAGAGCTTGTGACACGTTCCGGCTTACAGGAATTCACCCCTAAAACCATCACCAGTATCAATGTGTTGAGAAAGGCATTGGGGCATTATCAAGAGCTGGGCTATGTCATTGATAGCGAAGAACATGCACTGGGTCTTAATTGTTTAGCTGCGCCGATATTTGATCGTAATAATTCAGTGATAGCGGCAATATCAATTTCAGGACCGAGTTCAAGGGTAACTGAAGAGCGTTTTACTGAGCTGGGAGAACTGGTTCGTGACGTTGCTGCGGATATCAGCGCTGCATTAGGTGAGCGCCAATAAAGACAAGAGACCAGCGGGTGCTAACCATCCGCTGAAAAGACAATATTTAACAGGTAGTTAGCTGATAATCAACGCGCTGACTAACCAATGAGCACAGAATACATAGATAACCCGTTTTAAAAAACGGTTTTTTTAGATAAAAAATCAAGTTGGAAAAATTTTCCAAATAGGAGTTGTTATGGCTAAGATGCGCGCAGTTGATGCTGCAATGTATGTACTGGAAAAAGAAGGGATCACAACGGCATTCGGTGTTCCTGGAGCCGCGATAAACCCATTCTATAGCGCTATGCGCAAGCATGGTGGGATCAAACACTACCTAGCTCGCCACGTAGAAGGGGCTTCGCACATGGCTGAGGGATATACAAGAGCAAATCCGGGTAACATTGGGATGTGTCTTGGTACATCAGGCCCTGCGGGAACCGATATGATCACTGCATTGTATTCCGCGTCTGCTGATTCAATTCCTATTTTGTGCATTACAGGCCAAGCCCCAAGAGCGAAATTGCATAAAGAAGATTTCCAAGCTGTTGATATCGAGTCTATCGCAAAACCTGTCACCAAAATGGCAACAACCGTGTTAGAACCTGCATTGGTTCCTCGCGTATTGCAGCAAGCTTTTCATTTAATGCGTTCAGGCCGTCCGGGACCGGTATTAATTGATTTACCTTTTGATGTGCAAGTCGCTGAAATTGAGTTTGATCCAGAAACCTATGAACCACTACCAACTTACAAACCTGCGGCGACAGTGGCTCAGGTTGATAAAGCGCTGGATATGTTGTTCGCATCGAAAAAACCACTGATCATCTCCGGTGGCGGTGTTATCAATGCAGATGCGGCAGACAAACTGCAAGAATTAGCTGAAATCTGTAACGTACCCGTCATTCCAACGTTAATGGGCTGGGGAACTATCCCTGATGACCACAAATTAATGGCAGGTATGGTGGGCTTACAAACGGCTCACCGTTATGGAAATGCCACTTTATTAGAATCTGATTTCTTATTAGGAGTCGGTAACCGCTGGGCAAACCGCCATACCGGCACTATCGAGAAATATGTCGGCGACCGTAAAACGGTACATATTGATATCGAGCCAACGCAAATTGGCCGTATCTTCTGCCCTGATTTAGGGATCGTGTCTGATGCTAAAGCGGCTTTAGAACTGTTGGTTGAGCGTGCAAAAGCACGTAAAAAAGCAGGCTCTTTACCTGATTACAATAAGTGGGTGGATGAGTGCCAAGTGCGTAAACGTACTATGTTACGTAAAACGCATTTTGATAATGTGCCTGTAAAACCACAACGCGTTTACGAGGAAATGAACAAAGCATTTGGCCGTGATGTTTGCTATGTCACAACCATTGGTTTATCGCAAATTGCTGCGGCTCAAATGTTACATGTATTTAAACCACGCCACTGGATCAACTGTGGTCAAGCAGGCCCATTAGGTTGGACTCTGCCAGCAACTCTGGGTGTTCGTGCTGCTGATCCTAAACGTAAAATCGTTGCCGTTTCTGGCGATTATGACTTCCAATTTATGATTGAAGAATTGGCGGTCGGTGCGCAGTTTAAACTACCATACATCCACGTTGTCGTGAATAACGCCTACTTAGGTCTGATCCGCCAGTCCCAACGTGGCTTTGATATGGATTACTGTGTCCAGCTTTCATTTGAAAATATTAATAATGAAGCATTGGGAGAGTACGGTGTTGACCACGTTAAAGTGGTTGAAGGCTTGGGTTGTAAAGCTATTCGCGTATTCAAACCAGAAGACATTGCACCTGCATTTAAACAAGCTGAACAACTGATGGAAGAGTTCAGTGTGCCTGTTGTTGTGGAAATCATTTTGGAGCGCGTCACCAATATTTCGATGGGTACTGAGCTGGATAACGTGACTGAGTTTGAAGAAGTTGCAACATCTGAAGCGGATGCACCAACGGCAACAGCGTTTTACCAATACAAATAAGGGAGCGGAAAAATGACCAAGTTTGCAGCTAACTTATCCGTGCTATTTACTGAAGCCGAGTTTATGCAGCGCTTTAAATTGGCGGCTCAAAATGGATTTAAAGCAGTGGAATACATGTTTCCTTATGATTTTTCAGCGCAAGCTATTAAGCAAGAGTTAGATGAAAATAAACTGATCCAAGTTCTTTTTAACTTGCCAGCCGGTGACTGGAATGATGGTGAAAGAGGGATTGCTTGCTTACCTGAAAGACAAAGTGAATTTAAAGAAGGCGTCCAAAAAGCCATTGAATATGCAAAAGTCTTGAACTGTAAACAAATTAACTGCTTAGTGGGTCGTAAAGACCCCTCTCTTAGCGAAGAAAAAACTCTGGAAACTCTCGTTGCAAACTTGCGATATGCTGCGGAGCAGTTAGAAAAGGCAAACATTCGTTTATTAGTTGAAGCAGTGAATACTTATGATATTCCAGGTTTCTATCTAAATAAGTCTGCACAAGTTGAAGATTTAATTAATCGTGTTAACCACGCGAATATTTTCTTCCAATACGATATTTATCATATGCAACGTATGGAAGGTGAATTAACGGCAACAATGCAGCGCTTATTAAAGCACATTTGCCATATTCAATTAGCGGATAACCCAGGCCGTAATGAACCAGGGACCGGCGAAATTAATTATAGCTATCTATTTAAACAGCTTGAAAAAATGGGCTACACAGGTTGGATTGGCTGTGAGTATAAACCAGTAACCACAACCGAAGCCGGTTTAGGCTGGATGAAACAATATTTATAATTAGGAGAACATCATGAAATTAGGCTTTATTGGTTTAGGAATTATGGGTGGCCCAATGGCGGCTAACTTATTAAAAGGTGGCCATCAGTTAGCTGTTAATACACGAGGAAATGTCCCTGCGTATTTAACTGATGCAGGTGCCAAAGTTTACCCAAGCGCAAAAGAAGTTACTGAAAATGCAGATATCATTTTTGTGATGGTACCGGATACACCACAAGTGGGTGATGTTCTTTTCGGTGAAAATGGTTGTGCATCGACATCATTGAAAGGAAAAATCATTGTTGATATGAGTTCTATTTCACCAATAGAAACCAAAGAATATGCAAAGAAAGTCAATGAATTAGGTGGCCAATATTTAGATGCCCCAGTTTCCGGTGGAGAAGTTGGCGCTAAGCAAGGCACTCTGAGCATTATGGTGGGCGGTGAAGATGCGACTTTTGCTAAGGTAAAACCGTTATTTGAACTGATGGGCAAAAACATTAGCCTAGTTGGTGGCAATGGTGATGGGCAAACCTGTAAGGTTGCAAATCAAATTATCGTTGCATTAACCATTGAAGCCGTTTCTGAAGCATTGGTCTTCGCATCGAAAGCAGGGGCCGATCCTGCACGTGTTCGTGAAGCGTTGATGGGGGGATTTGCCTCTTCTCGCATCCTTGAAGTGCATGGTGAGCGCATGGTAAAACGCACGTTTGAACCAGGCTTTAGGATCTCTTTACATCAAAAAGACTTAAATCTTGCCTTGCAGGGCGCTAAGGCTTTATCAATGAGCTTACCGAATACTGCAACCTGTCAGGAGCTATTCAACTTATGTGCGGCACATGGTGGCCAAGATAATGACCATTCAGCCTTAGTGAAGGCAATTGAAATTATGGCTAACCATAAATTAGGAGACTAATTCGCAGTGTAGTTTTTTAGACGTAATGATCCTCATGCTGTAAGTGTAAGTAGTAAACAGTTTAACTAGTCGTTTATTTGCCCCATGTATTTGGGGCTTTTTTTTGCATCGTATTAAACGAATAAAAAAGAGATAATATGATGAGCACATATTACCTCTATATTTCTAATCATCCGAGTTACAGCGAGTCAACATTGCGGTCATAAAGTATTACAGGTATACAAGAATTCATTGACTTGTCTTTCCTATTTAACCGAATCCCACTTAAATATATTTTCAAGAATAATAGAAATAATGATTCCCATTAATAACCCATTTGTGATGATAGGCCTTACCATCAATGGAATGTCTTGCATGTATGTTGGTGGAACACTCATCAAGAATATGCCAATAAAAATAGGTAACGCAAGGCGATAAATATTGCGTGGGTTTAAATCTAGAACACGAATAAATAACAAGGAAGACCACAGTAGTGGTAAGTAGGTGACCATCATAACGGTACTGCTAATCACTAAAGGAAAGGTAGAAAAGAGCGACGAAAATAAAGGGACTATACTAATAACTAAAAATAGCAAACTACCAATAATAAACGGTTTTTTGCTGAAATCATTGGTCTGTGTGATGAGCCCTATTGATGAAACAAAAGGCGCGAAAGGAATAATTCCTAATGGGGAACAGGCAAAAGTCAGCGCACCTGAGCTAATAAAGCTGCGGCGATACATCGCTGGGGTAGCTGGCGAATCTGGGTGGAACAAATCAGTTCCTTTTATTGCGCCAAACGTATTGGACGTATTCAACAGTGAGGCAATAACACAGGTTGCGACAATACCATAATTGATAGTCTCAACTTTTCCGAGAGGAAACAGATACCACTCAATGCCATTTGTTCCTACTGAGTCACTTCGAAAGATCATGGCAAATAAGAGCCAACCCAGTATGGAGCCAATCAGTACGGCATATTTATTAATATGACGAGGGAGTAGGACAATAATCCCAATAATTAGCACCATGATAAGTAAAGCCAGTAAAAAGGTATCAAAATTAATATGGACAACATCGGTTGTGGCACTAAAAGGTAAGCCCAACATGCCTTTTAGAAAAATAGTAATTAAGTTAGCGCCGAGTAATAACATGAATACCGCCATTACTCCGGGGGAAAATAATAAAGCCAAATATTTTCCTGCGCCACTCAAACCGATAATAACCGTTATGATCCCTGCAATGGCAATTCCTACGGCAAAGCTTCCACCAATAACCTCCAGTGGTGTTCCTTGAGCAGACTCCGCAAAGGCGACAGATAAAATCGTTCCCCACCAAAGCCCTGCGGGACCCTCCATAATAGAGCGCTTGTGCCCGAAAATCGCTTGAATCAAGCAAGCTAGCGATGTGGCTAAAAAGGCATACTGGGCAATTGTATGGGTGGTCGCATTGCTCAGATGAAATGCAGATTGTAATGTGGGAGGAATAACAACCGTATTACAGAAAATAAAGAAGAACCACTGCAAGCCGGATAACACATTATCTTTGTTCAAATTAAACATAAATGACATCCTGTTATAAATGACAATACAGCACACCCAATAAAGAGTGTGCTGTATTGTTTACATCCTATTACTGTTGGTGTTTTAAGATAAACTGCCCGATAGGGGTTTCACGAACACCAGTTTTAATATCGTAGATAGTTTCCCCGCGTAATATGGTACGTGCAACTTGAGCACCAATTTTGCGGCCTACATATGGGCTGACTTTATGGCGATACTCTAAGTCTTGAGCTTTTAATTCATAAGATGAATTTGGTTTGATGAATACAAAGTCTGCATCCTTACCAACGGTAATTGAACCTTTGTGCTTTAGACCGAAGATCTTCGCTGCATTAGTTGCCATCAATTTAGCAAATAATGGGAGTTTCATTCCGCGTTTTTGCACTGCCTCATCAAACATCAAGTCAACACAGGTCTGCATCCCGGCAATTCCCCCCCAAGCCTTGAATACATGGCCTTCTTTCATTTCTGGTGGGCATGGTGAGTGGTCAGAACCTAAACAATCGATTTCACCATTAAACAGTTTTTCCCACATGCCTTCTTGGTTCGCTTCATCACGAATTGGTGGTGAACATTTAGCTAGGTTGCCAATTTTTTCAAACTGATTGGTTGTTAAGGCAAAATAGTGTGGGCAAGATTCAGAGGTAACATCCTGTCCTTCATTGCGGGCCTTAGTCACTTCAGCAACACCTTCAGGGCTACTGATATGACAAATATGCACTGGGCAATTAGCCACTTTAGCAAGATATAGCACGCGGCGAATTGCTTCAATTTCAGTGTACACTGGGCGTGAAGCGACGTAATCATGAGCGGTGACTCGACCTTCAGCTTCAGCTTCTTTGCCTAATTCATCACATATTGATGCATTTTCACAGTGTACTAACACGCGAGAACCATCGAATTTACTGATAATTTCTGCGCCACGTAAAAACTGGAAGTCATTAACATCACGGAAGTCATTATCAATAGTTTTATCACCACAAGTCGCGATAAAGCATTTGAAGCCCACAACACCCACTTCATCTAATTCGTGCAGTCTATCGAGATTATAAGAGACTAAGCCGCCAAATTGAGCCGCATCAACGGATAGTTTACCCGCGGCAGCGTCAAATTTCATTTGAATACTTTCACGGTCAACGGTCGCAGGTAACTGATTTAATGGCATTTCGATGATAGTTGTAATGCCACCTTTTGCCGCTGAACGGGTTCCTGTTTGATAGCCTTCCCAGTGTGTTCTACCCGGCTCTGAAATATGGGCATGAGAGTCAACCATACCGGGGGAAACGACGAGGCCTGTCGCATCTATTTCTTCTTTCGCCCCTTTTAAATCAGAACCAATAGCCGCAATCTTGCCATTTTTTACCGCGACATCTGTTTTAATTGCTTCGTTTTCAAGAATGACAGTACCGTTTTTAATGATTAAATCGTATGACATAGGGTATTCCTTAGATAAGATTATAATTTCATTTTATTAACATTACTGTTCAGCATGTTTTCAATATATTAAAACGGGCTGAATAGGGTATTTAGTTCAGATTACACTGGGTTTTTTACGCCAATATCTGAATCAGTCACGGCTTTAATTTTTTTTTCGACCACCTTAGAGGTGTCTTTTTTAAATAAAGAGTAAAGAACGAAGGCTAAAATGACACCTGCGAACCAAGACAAACGGGATACAGGCTCTAATACCGGAATGAATTTTCCACCAAGTGAGAAAATAACAGCGATAACGGTGACAACGAATGCGGTCACATTAAATCCATGCTCATAGAATTTATAATCGCCTGCACGGGTATATAAGACGTCTAAATTAATGTTGGTACGCATCACGATGAAATAATGCGATAACATGACGCCAATAACTGGACCTAAAATACCGCCAATAATATCTAAGAAAGTATAAATACTATCTTGGTTCTCAATTAACTTCCACGGCATGATTAATACGCTGATGATACTTGCAATAATAACCCCATGGCGGTAAGTCAGTTTTGATGGGTACAGTGAAGCAATTTGGTATCCAGCAGGAATGATATTACCGGCAGCGTTGGTGGAAATTGTCGCCATCAGAATAACAACGACCGCAAATAGTGATGCATATAAGCTATCCCATTTCTGAACAATATCGAGTACGTTCCAAGTATCAACACCATAGTGAATGCTAGCACCTGCTAAAATACAGACACTACTAATAGCAAAGAGTAGGTAAGCAACTAACAAACCGGCGGTTTGTCCAATGGCTTGTTGTTTAAAACTCGTCGAATATTGAGTAAAATCAGAGGCATTCACGGCTGGGGCAGCCCAGACAGCGACGACACTATTAATCACGATAAAGAAAAAGAAAACTTTACTTGGCGCTTCACTTATACCGTTTGGGATATAATCCAAAATAGGTTGAATACCAACTAAAGAGATTGACCAAATCGCCATACCGCCAAATAAAATATAAATACATGGATTAAGGATAGCGGTAAGTTTATTTAATACTTTTCCTCCGCCTAGTCCTATGGCTACGTTCATGACCCAGAAAACAATGAAAACAATAAATGCTGGAATGGTAACTCCCATATAGGTTTCGCCATTACCAATATTTAAAAATTCAGGCCAAACTTTACCAATTAAGATTAATAGCGCTAATGAACCGGTAAAGCATTGCAAGCCAAACCACATAATAGCAGCAATACAGCCTCTTAATACGCCAGGAAAGAGTGAGCCTTTAATTCCATAGGATGCACGAAGTAGCATTGGGAATGGGATACCATATTTAGACCCCGCAGCACCATTCATTACCATCACGAAAGCGATACATATTGCACTTAATACAATGGCGAACATAATGTTCAAAGTAGAAAGACCCAGAATAAAAAAACCGCCAACCATCAGGTAATTAGGGACATTGTGGACAGAACCCATCCATAACGTAAAGTAGTTAAATGTTTTCCATGTTCGTTGCTTCGGTGTTTTAGGTAATAAATCATCTGTATAACCGCGTTCACGATAAATCTCTTTTTCTTCTGAATAGTTCATATATGTGTCCTTCCACGCATATAATTTAAATTTGAAAGCGAGAGATTTAACTAATCGAATTTTTAATAAAGTAATAAAGTAATTGTTTTAAATTTTTAAATAATATTATTTTTTATATGCACATCAACTTAATAACTAGTTATTTATATATAGTTATTAGCGTTAGCTTATTTAATTATATTGACTACAAGAGAATTAATTCTTGAGCTCAATATAGCCACCGTTAACTAATAGATGCAATATAAATTTAAAAAATTTTTCCAAAAAATAGATCTAGAGCACCATTATCTATAAATATTCATTATAAACATGATGTTACAAGGTGTTTTTATTCTCATTAATTCTATTTTTGTTGTTTTTTATGATGCGATTTGTTCGAATTAAGTTAATTAACTCTATTATTGATTGATTTTGATATGGTTAGTTGATTTTTAAGGCTGTATTGGTTTGGTCATCTTAAGTTGAAAAAATTAATTTGTTGATTTGTATGATATAAATTTAACGGAAAATATTTCCATTAAAATCTTTATCAATCGTTTTTTTTTGATACAATGGCAAACAGAAGTTGATAGCTCTACTCAGAACTAAAATATTTTTTAGGAAGTGGTGCTGAATATAATCATCTCAATTTAATAATCTAATCTATTTATAAGCAATATGAGTAAATTGCATGAATAGATGTATATTTTGATAACCGATAATATTTTGCTAAATTAACAATATTATTAAGTGATTACTTAAACTTTCTATAGGTAGCCATATATGAAAATTATCATAGCCCCTGACTCTTTCAAGGAAAGTATGAGTGCAAAATGTGCTGCAAATGCCATAGCTAAAGGGTTTAAACTTGTATTCCCAGAGGCTCAGTATCTTTGCTTGCCGATTGCAGATGGGGGGGAGGGAACGGTTGATGCATTAATTGCTGCCGCAGGTGGTGAGCGAGTATCACTTGTAGTTAAGGGTCCATTGGGGGATATGGTAAGCGCTTACTATGGTTTATTAGATGATGGTAAAACTGCCGTCATTGAAATGGCACAGGCCAGCGGATTGATGTTAGTTAGCCCAGAACAGCGTAATCCAATGCATACGACGAGTTATGGAACAGGCCAGCTCATTCAAGATGCCCTCGAAAAAGGGGTGGAAAAAATCATTTTAGGGATTGGAGGGAGCGTAACTGTTGATGGGGGCGTTGGGATGCTTCAAGCCTTAGGTGCCGTTTTTTATGATAGCCAACAAAATAAACTTGGTTTAGGTGGTGAAGTTTTAACGCATATTGCAACGATTGATACGTCAAGTCTGTCTCCTCAGTTGCAACATTGTACGATAGAAGTGGCTTGTGATGTTGATAATCCATTGGTTGGTGAACGTGGAGCTGCCGCGATATTTGGCCCTCAAAAAGGGGCAACACCGTCAATGGTATTGGCATTGGAAGAAGGTTTAAATCGTTTTGCTGATGTTATTGAACAAGTTAAAGGTCATGACTTTAGACATTTATCTGGTGGCGGTGCTGCTGGTGGGATTTCTGTCGCTGCCGCTGCATTTATGAATGCACAGCTCAAACCCGGTATTGATATCGTGATTGATGCCGTGAAATTAGAGCGAGAAATCCTTGATACCGATTTGGTGATTGTCGGGGAAGGTAGCATGGATGGGCAAACGGCAGGTGGTAAAGCGCCTTTAGGAATTGCCAAAGTTGCAGCCAAACACAATGTTCCTGTTATTGCACTAAGCGGTGTTTTAGGTAAAGGTGTTGAAGCTCTTCATCAAGAAGGCATTGATGCATTTTTCAGTATTTTGCCAAGATTAAGCCCATTAGATGAGGCGCTAAAGCAGGGGACAGAGAACGTGCAACAAGCGGCATATAATATTGCAAAAGTTTTACAGTTAGGTAAGTTATTGTAATTAATTTTATTTTTGTCTTTTTGGGATGTTGAGTGTTCGATAAAATTAATAACATTTCTATAAAATAGATGAAATCCGTTTTAGTGCTGTGAAAACCTGTTTTGATTCAGGGTAGTTAGAAAGTGTATAGGGTTAACACGAGTCTAACCAAGTGCTTTTGATATTGCCCTAATTTTCGTTCAGATACATATTTTTATGATGTAACAGGCGTAACAGCGATACAGGTTGATATCATGGACATCTGTTATAAGGTTTTCTAAAAATATAATGTTACTCCGCTGTGAAGCCTGTAATATCTTCAATATCGATTTCATAAGTATTAGACTAAAAGTAGTCTATCAGTTTATGACCAACTGTTAATCGAAGATATCCAACGTAGCTATAACTCTATTTCTTGTTGCTTTATATATGTTAAATGCAACGAAATTTGTATCAAACATGACAAAAATAATAGAAGAAAAAGGTTTAAAATATCAATTGATTCAAGATCTACTGAGAATTTTGGGGATTAGGTATATTATAACGTCCTTTAATTAAGAAATTAATAGTTATTGATGTTTACTTTAAATTCAACTCCCTATTAGGGAGCTGAATTAATATTTATGGAGTAGTTGCAAGCTATTGGTAATCCCATTAATGATTGAGGTGAAATAGTTTGAAAGCTCCGTCTGAGTACATCAATTCTCTTATCAATATTCAGATGAAAATCATCTATTTCACGCTGCCGCTATGCGTTGACTAATAACCTGAGTTACTGCTGGAAAAAGACAATGTATTCCTTGACCGTTTCCGTGGTTCCTGAATATAGGGCTTGCCAGTGATTATATTGAAGATTAAGGCTAATGGTCGGGATGGTTTTACGAAATTATCATGTATTGGCTCGATAGTAGAGGTAGTGGGAGAGCTTTAATGTCGTCATACAGTATATCCTACGGCACAATTTCAACATGAAATTGGTGGAAATTCTTTATATATCAACCTGTTAGGCTGGCGGAGTCTGAATTAAGCTTGTACTATATTGATTTTAAATCAATAAAACTCAATTCAACTTTTAATTTGGGCCTATTGTTGGGCCTAAAGTTTATTTTACTGTTTTTTGCTCTAGACTAAAAAGTAGATTGCTATTTTAATATGATTGGTTGATGAAACGGAAACGACCAATAAAATTCTGTAGATTGTCTTGTGCCATAAGCATACATTGTTGATTGTTGATTGTTGATTGTTGATTGTTGATTATGATACTCATTTTGTTCTAATTCATTATACGCTAGGATATTTGCCATATTCATCAATTAAAAAAATCTGAGACAGGTACCAGTTATTGTTTTGTTTGACAAAATGATATTCATAAATTGAGGAATAGTATAACTGTGTTACTTTAGTCGTAATATTGGCAATATTTTCGATAATTACTGTAGCTATAATTTTGGGCAATATTTCCATATGCTCAACAGCAATACTATATGATTTTTTCACTTTGTTTTCTTCCAATCAGTTGCATATGTTTTGTCTATCAAGCCTTTTAGCAGCGATGATGGTTCATGTTGTCTTTTCGTATTTCTGGATATTTTTTGTTTTATAGGTTTGGCTGGGGTAGGGCCTAATAAGAGATCAAAAGCATCATCAATAGTTATATTTTTTTCTGCTGCTATAATTTGAGCTTGTAATTTTAATAACCTCTTTCTTGCTATAACTGATTTAGTATCCATATTAACCTTTAACGTAATGAATTTCATATGGCTATTATCAAATCTGGTGTATGGCATCATGTCGCGTTCCTGTCTGATTGATCCGATACCCGTTCACCATTCTTGAACTTTACATTGTTGACCACTAGCGTCAGTAGATTAAATCCTTTGATCTGCTTCCATTTATTTTGTGCTGATTCCAACAGTTTGTAAACCATTACTAAGGTGGTTTCTCGTGAACCACAATTACGTACACGCTTGGTTCTCAGTCGAACGGTTACAAAGGTCGACTCTATTGGATTGGTCGTCCGAATATGGCACCAGTATTCGGCCGGGAAATCGTAGAATGCTTGCAACTCATCTCTGTCCTTGCGCAGGCGTTCCATCGCACCATAATACTTCGACCCAAAGCGCACCAATGCACGATCAAAAGCTTTGTAGGCATCATTATGAGTCTCAGATATCCAAATCTCATGCAATGCTGTTTTGACCTTAGGCTGAGCTGACTTTGGCTACGTATTCAGAATGTTCGCCGTCTTTTGTATCCAACAACGTTGATGGCGTGTATCTGGATAGGACTTGCTCAGCACCTTCCAAAACCCTAGTGCGCCATCACCAACCGCGAGCTTAGCACCTAACAACGATGATAATGTTTCCTGATAATCACCTGTGCTGACACCCTTCAGGTACAGCCAAGGCATTAGCTCTTCTACACTTCTAGCTCGCTTTATGTAAGGCATGTAAGGCATGTAAGGCGGTAAAAGGTTACTGCTGAAACGGATTACTGATCCACTCTGATCACGTACCTTGGGCTCTTTAAACTTGATATCACCAATACCAGTGCTTTGCGAACATCCGGTAACCTATAGCCAGCATACTGATCTAGTAACACCTGAAGCTCTGCTTCAAGGGCCTGAGCGATCAAATCTCTGGCACCCGACCGCAGAAGTTTACTCTGTAGGGATGTTATCTGTTTTTTCTGGTTGTGAAAGCGCTTTGAGGGTAGAATTCATCATGGCGTGTCACCTTCTATTTATTGGTAACTTTATCTTTATCAATCAATGGGATATGTCATCCTTCTAAATCCTCGTACACCAGAAATCACTATAACTCATTGCATATCGTTAATCCATTAACTGACAATCTCTATTTCTAATTCTTACATCTATCCACGATGTCATATCTTTTAAAAGAGCAAGGGCATCTTCTTTTCCCCGCGTATTACCCCAAAAACTTAGTTTAAGATATTAAATTATAGCTTGATATCAGTACACTAAATAAAAAAGAAGGTCTAGGTAATGACCACCTTTACGAATATTTGTAAAGGTGGCTAAATGATATTATTCAGTTTGATTGATGTTCTATCTTATGGATGTTATTGGGATACCACTGCATCAATTATTCTCCGTCCTATGGGATGAAAGCGGTTTGACTCTCATTCTGTTGTTCTATCTACCCGCCCGTATGATAAACATATCCTCCATCGTAAAAAATCCCTCCTTGTTCAATACAAACATCATGTCCGTAGCGTTCATAGTCAAAGTAATGGGATAAATGACCAAGTTGGGCTAAATCATAACAACCACTTTCTTCTATCCAGTAATAACCTAAGTCATATTCATTATTGACCCCCGCTAATTGCTGGAAAGAATCTAAATTATCCGCTAAATGAATTAAATCATGAATTGAACTCGCTGAAGAACCGATTTCAATTGCCGCCTGATAAAGGTCAATTTCATCAGGCGATAACATGGCTAATTGTGTGGCTAACTCGTTCAACTCATCTAAAAGGCTATATTCTGAAATGTAGGATGAAAGGCCATCAATTGAGGATTCATAGTCGGTCAAGAAATACTCTTCATAGTGAATACCATCAATGCCAATACGGGCTAAACAGTGTTCTATCTCTTTTGAGGTTGCTGGAAGCTCAAGCCATTCACCAACCAGCTCTCCTTCGTTATATTTTCCTAAATTCGTAATAAAAACAGAAATCATTCCCGATTTTAGGCATGGGGAAGCCGTCGCTGTTATTCGCATATTCATGTCCTATTATTGATGTATTGTGATTTAATTAATGGCGATATTTTGATAAAGGGAGCTATTTCCCTTTAGAAGACGATGTTGATATAAAATATCCATCAGCTGAAAACAGACAATCTACTTAAAACGTGATTAATGACGTTTTAGATCAAGATGATGAGCAGACTCACAGATCCGATAATGCGTTATGTTTTTTACCATGATTTATTTTTGTGTGGGTTAAAACGAAAAAAGCCCCTGTCCATCAGGACAGAGGCTCTTGCTTTCGTGGGCTATAGGTTACAAACTAAAATGCATTATAATAAAATTATAATCATGATTATGTTTTTAGGCATAAGCTATTCTTAAATCACTTTATTTTGGCTTTCCAAAGAATCCATGTAGTCAGCATATGTAGTGGTCAACAAAAATTGGTCACCGTTTTAAAGTTTTCCCAATATAATCGTTCTGATTCATTGGGCGTTAAGCCACCGTTATATTGATGGGGTCTAAGCTGGCTATAATACCCGATGATATATCGTGTTATTTCTTGCTGTGCTTCTATAAAATTACGGTAGCCTAAAGTGGTACCCATTCTGTCTTTAAACTTCGAAAGAATCGCTCCATCGGCGCATTATCCCAACAATTACCTCGCCGAGATAAACTTTGCTTTATCTGATAACGCCATAATAATTGGCGATATTGGCGGCTTGTATAATGACTTCCTTGATCTGAATGAAACAGGATATTTATTGGATTACCTCTTGATTCAAAAGCCATTGATAATGCTTTTCCTGTTAGCTGGCTATCCGGTGAAAATGACATCGCCCAACTAATGGGTTTTCCAGCAAATAAATCCATTACAACAGCAAGATACATCCAGCGGTTACCTGACCAAATATAGGTCATATCACCCAACCAAACTTGGTTTGGCTTCATGACCGCAAATTGACGCCCGAGATGATTTGGTATTGCAACGTGCTCTTGAGTCGCGGTTTTTTATATCGATGATTTGGCGTTTGGCAACTCACTAAGCCGAGTAATTTCATCAACTTAGTTGCGCGATAGCGTGTTAAAGGAACCTGTTTTGTATTCGATACAATGTCAGCAATAGTACGAGCACCAGCAGAACCGCGACTACTTTCATGGGCTTCTCGAACAAGCGCCCGAAGCCGTATTTGCTCCGCTGATGGTACCTTTGAGCGATGACGCCAATATTGATAGCTACTGCGATGAACACTGAACACGTTACACAGTTGTTTAATACTAAAGCGCCGACTGAGTTTCTCGATCAGCGAGAATTGTTCAGAGAATCCGACATCACCAGCGCTGTAGCCTTCCTAAGAAACACATTCTTCTTTTGCCTGTAAAGTCATACCCATTCTCTCGGCTTGGCGTTTGAGATTTTTTAGTACCATTTCTTTGTACCGCTCTTCGTAATATTCAGCGCCAGGATCTTTATACTTTGTGCCATATTTCATTGCATTGTAAAACAGTATAGCTATCTTTCTTGCAGTGGCAGTTACCGCTTTTGCTTTACCAATCCTAGATGAGAGCCTTCGATAAAATGCACCAAGGGCTGTATCTGAGCGACCAACGGTCGTTGCTGCTAGTCTGAGATGAGCGACAACTCGATTATTACTCTTTCGGGAGTGAGAAGACATGACCTTACCACCACTAATTTTTGAGCCTGGGCATAATGTTAACCATGAGGTAAAATGCTTTTCAGTCGGCCATTTATTCATATCTGTACCGCACTCAGATATCAGTCGTAACGCAAGAAAAGGGCCTATGCCGTGAATTTGCGTGAGATCTGCCCCTATTAAACGATAAAGCTTTTCTCGCACATCAAATGTCATTGCGTTTGCCTGCTTTGCTCTGTGCTTTGGTTTGGGGATAGGCTCATCGGGTTCGCTCGAATTTATGCAAAGCCTATCGAGTACAGCTTCAATTTGTACATCACATTCACCAACTCGTAACTGATAGGCATCATACATAAGAACAGCCTGACGTAGAGCAAATAGATGTTCTGGCTGATAGTTACCTTTTAGGGCCGCACAAATTGTTTGTTCGTCTGCTTTACCACGTGGATCTCTGAATTTTGCTAATATAGCTGGGTCGTGCTCGCCCGCAACGATGGCTCTTACAATCTTCATCCCCGTTACGCCTGTGATATCAGAAACGACTATATGCAATTGAACGTTCATGAATGTGAGTGCTTTTTGCATATGTTGAATATGCGCTGCTGCATAATCCAACATACGTTCTCTGACTCGCATATATGTCCGAAGTTCAGCTATTGTAGCATCGGGTCTAAAACTGGCTTTTAGCAAACCACATGCATGAAGCCGCTGGATCCATTGTGCATCTCCCACATCAGTTTTCCTACCTGGTATTGCTCGGGTATCACGTGCGTTGGAAAGGACAACCTCAAAACCATGTTCTTCCAAAATTTCATACACAGGTACCCAGTATACGCCGGTCGACTCCATAGCGACGGTCGTTATTCTACATTTAGTTAACCAACGTGCCATGTTATGGATATCGCCAGTAAAAGCTTTAAACGTTTGGACGGATTTGTCACTGCGATCAGGAGGAACGGCGACAACATGAAAACGGCCACCTATATCTATACCCGCAGCATTAGGATTGATGACAGGAAGTGATTGGGATTTTGGTTTTAATTTTGACATAGTAACCTCGGCTCAATTGTGAATACCGGATGGGGAACTCGGATTAATCACTTTCCTAAACGGGGTCTATGCCACCAACATCGGGTCCGCAGATTTCCCTGGGTCAGGTTTTTTGACGGGATTTATGTCTCCAAAAGGCGTACGACCACTATCCGGTTAATTTAGAGTATAGATTTTTCTATGTTTCTAGTCAGATGGGGGATATCGCGAAATGTAGGCAGTTTTTTAATATCTCATTATGCTCTTCAAGTCGTGCAATTTTCTTTTTCAATTCACGGATCTCGACTTGTTCTGGCGTCATGGGGGACGCTTTCGGTGAAATCCCTTTGCGTTCTAGCTTGAGTTGCCGAACCCATTTGTCCATGGTTGATTTACCGACGCTCATGGCGTTGGCGGCCTCGACTACGGAGTAGCTTTGGTCAAGTACCAGTTGAGCAGCTTCAAGTTTAAATTCAGCACTAAAAAGTCGTCGTATACGTTTTGCCATAAATGTCACCTGTCTGTTTATGAAGTGATGATATCACCTCTGACTTAGTGACCAAATTAACTATGCCATATATGGACGTCCCGCGTTGTGCAAGCTCTGAGTTGATACGGTTTGCTGCCATATATTCGGCGTCGTTAGTGGATCTAATGATCCGCGCCATGATGTCATCCGCACCCTGTTTCCTTATCACTACATCGGTATGTCACTACCATGGCA
>NZ_JBIXLP010000094.1:0-7922 GCF_053543535.1 Providencia sp. AGC89 | reverse complement strand
GTTCAGGCTATTACAGGGTCGGTTTACCGTTTTCTCATCAGTACCTGCAAACTCAGGATAAATCTTCTTCTCTGGATACAACTACGGTCAGTTCATCGCAAAAGCCCTGTCGATATTAAAACTTGTGGATTCTGTCAGTAACCGCCAGACAATGCGTGTCATCTTATTAGCCAGCGCAACCGTGGCTTTCATTTTTCCTCTTCGTTCAATAAGCCGTTTCAGCCACATTCCCAGTGCGTCATCGCGTTTATGAGCCCAGTGCATAACAGACCGCGCACCATGAATGATCAATGTCCGGAGATCACGATTGCCGTTTTTGGTCATCGCAGAAAGACTATTTTTTCCTCCAGAGCTGTGTTGGCGGGGAACCAGACCACACCAAGCAGACAATTGTCGTCCGTTAGTAAATTGCGCTGCGTTAACTTCACTCAGAAATGCAGCGGCAATAAGTGGACCAATACCTGGTATTGTCATCAGTACTTTGTATTTGGGTTGTTGCTGACAAAGCGCCGCAAGACTGTGCTCTACAGAAAGAATACGTTCATTAAGTGAATGTATATTTTCTAACAACGATAACAGCAACTGGCGCAGCACGAGGGAAATTAACTGTTCTGCATCTTCAATAATATCAGGCAGTCGTTGCTGTAAAATATGAATCCCGACAGGGATCTCAACGCCTTGTTCTGCAGCCAGTGACCGGGCCTGATTTGCCAGCGCAGTGCGCTGTTCCACCATCAACTGGCGAGCAGCTCTGAGGGCTTTAATATCTTGTTGTTCAACAGTTTTTATAGCGACAAAATGAATACCTGGGCGAAAAGCTGTCTCACAAATAGCGAGAGCATCGTTGGCATCATTTTTCTGGTGATGTGTTAATGCTTTTACGTGTTGCGTGGGTATCAGTCTGACTTGAAAACCGATTGACTGAAAAGTACGCCCCCAGTAGTGGGAAGTAGCACAAGCCTCCATTGCAATCATCGACCCAGGAGGGAATTGACGAATAGTATCCAGCAATTTAGCCCGAGAAACCTTGCGGTTAAATGCAATATTCCCATCACTCATCCAGACGCAAACCTGAAAGACAGATTTTGCCAGATCGATACCGATAACTTTAATTTCGTTCATGATGTAGTACCTCTGTGAATAAAATCGCTCAACATAAGTATGGCAAAACTTACATAGAGGGACGTCCATCGCATCACTTCAATACCACTGCATCATTTCACGTCTTCTTTCCAAATATTGCGCATGGTTATAGGTTCCTCGAATGGAGTTTTTATCCCTGTGCGCCAATTGAGTTTCAATACATGCGCTATTAAATCCTTTTTCATGCAAGATCGTACTCATCGTGTGACGAAAGCCATGCCTTGTCGCTTTACCGTCATACCCAATTCGCTTTAATACCATATTGATACTGACTTCACTCATGGGTTGATTGATATTGCAACGCCCCGGAAAAACTAATTGGTATTGGCCTATAAATACAACAATCTTAAAGTGATAATTGTAATTAACTTGTAGATGTGAACTGTATTTCATATAAAATATTCTACAGTTAGGGCTTAAAGCCATAACTAAGTGAGTTATAAGCAATTAAACTGTGTTCGTGTGAATAATTATAAAATAGGTGAAGCATTGTGGGCATATTTAAATCGATTTGGGATTTTTTTGGTCTTTATCAGACTAAAAGAATAAGAATTTTACATATGTTAATTCTACTCTTAGTGATATCGCAAATCATTGTTAGTAATTGGATGACGGGTACTAAGTCAGTAGTTATTCCGTTTTTTGAAGAGACTTATTTATTTACTTGGATTCATATCGTTTCGGGCTTTGTGCTTTTTTTCTTAACGTTCTTTTTAGTCGTGTTATGTTTTCACCAGAGAGGGTTTAGATATTTTTATCCCTATCTCTGGGGGGATTTTAAGCAAATCAAAGAAGATATAAACTCTCTTTTAGCTAAAAAGCTACCAGACAGCTCACCTAAAGGGCTTGCCGCGACAGTTCAAGGGCTAGGGTTAGGTGCTTTATCAATTGTTATTTTGTCTGGTATTGCATGGTTTTTTCTATGGTTACAGCAGTCTCCACTTGCTTTAGAGGCTAGAAGTATTCATAAATCACTCACAATTTTAATTGAGATTTATATTTATGGTCACGGTGGTTTAGGGATTATTCATTTTATAATTTGGAAAAAAAGTAAAAATAAATAGGTTTGCTTGATACCTCATTGGCAATATGGGTGATTAGTCGCCCATATTCATTAAATGATATTTTGTTGCAATCTGTAGATGCTAATAAGTTACCGTGACGCAAATATGCGTTACCTAGTAAATCAATAGTTTATCTACTCTGAATATGAATAACCAAATCTAAAATAACGGTCCTATTACGGTTCGTATAATGCGATTGAACGGCAAGGTTAGACGGGGATGTTACGGGGAGGATTAAGCTGATAACGGCGAGATTACGGTGAGGTTTCCACAATGGTTTCCAGTGAAAACGCACTTTAGCAAATGGAAACTAACCACTAGGTTACTATAAGATTTCAGGCGATCAAATTGACCGTTAGTAATAAAAACAATGCGTTACCAAATCTTACCATTGGTCACTGAAACGATGACCAATGAGCGTTAATCTGGTTTTGTGACAGAATTAAACGTTATCAATTAGTTATATTTTGATTCCGTCGATTTAACGGAATTAAGCATAATCAATAGCTTATAGATACATACGGGATTATCCCGTATCATCATGGATAAATTAACGTTTAGATCACCCCTAGAAATTAGAATTATTATCCGATCTTCCAGAGTTCCACTAGCATTATATTTTAACCACTAGCTTATATTGTGATGATATCAAGATGAATAAACCAGAAATGAGAAAAGCAAAATCAATCAGGATCACCACATCAGGAATGGTAATAAAAGCCCCTGAACGAGTCAAAACAGCCACAGGTAAAGTAATGGCCACAATGACTATTCAGGCTGAGAGTGACAAGCGTAGCCCGTACCCATTAAAGATAGTGGCATTCGATATTAACGCGCTGGAACTAATGACCTGCCAGAAAGGAAACAAAGTAACCGCTACAGGTCGCTATGAATGGTTTAATGGTTATCAACTTATTGTTAAAGGAATAGATTGGCAATAACATATATGTTGCCAATCTACTTTTAATTAACAAGGGGGTGTAGATTAATAATCTATGAGGTTTTTATCTATCAATTTATGCTTAATCGAGCTAGCTTTATTGTATCCAATTCTAAATAATAATTGAATTATCTTTGTACTGTCCTTTCCTGTAAGAGAGTAAAAAATTTCTGCTTTTTCTTCAGGCGCCATTTCATTGATATTGTGCCTAATATAATCGCTTAATTCACTTTGAATGACAGGGTTGTAAATAATTTCAGAATTATATTGTTGTATCGCTAAATGTAATAACTCAGCAGAAGTTATTTTAAATTTTGATAGTTTATGTTTGTCATCATCAGAAATGGGAATGCTAATATGGGGCATTTTGCATCCTCATTATTCTGCATCAAATGATACTTGGAATGGATAGTTCTTGCCACCTTCAATCCATTTGAATCCATAAATTTCAATGCCATAATCATCTATGGTGACATAGGCAGAGACATCAATTTCTAGCTTGTTATCTAGACGGATAGCAATCCCTTTATAGATATCAGTATTTGTTTTTTTTAACACTAACGAATAACTATTACCATCGTATGTTAAATCGAATTTAATTTCTAAATTACCATCGGAAATAATAGGATTGGAAATTTTTTTGTCGGTTATCCCGTCATACTCTTCATAAAATTTCAGGTTTTTTACATCAGCTGGAATATATTTTATTTTGTTCATTGGTTCGTCATCCTTAATAATATAAATTTTTGTATTTGCGCTAGGTCTTTTTCGGTATAGACTTATTTTATCATATAACAAACTCTCTAATAATTGAAATTGAGAATCAGTGATAACATCTCTATATTTTGAGAGCTGTAGCTCTGTTACTTTCCCATCAAGCTCAGCATGATGATTGAGATAATTGTCAATTGACATCGAACGGTACCCAATTACCTTGGATGGGGCAAATCGCCATGTTGAACTATATTCGTCATACCATGCGTACCAACACTTAAAGCGACCCAACTGACCTTCTAATCCATTCAAAGTCCTGTTTGTTAGATTTGAATCAAACATTTTTATATTTTGTATGATGCTTTGTTTATCTGTAACGAGAGCAAAATTCATTTACGGCACCTTTCTGTGATAGTGATTATAATTTAATTATGATTAGATCAATTAGATCTGTCAAGTCATTTAGATCAATTAAATCCATGTGATCGGTTAGCTTTATATTTAACGATGTCGTGTGGAAATTACAAGCAGGGTTATTTCTGGATGGTATTTCATTATCTGCAATGAAGTAGTTATTGATGATATTTATGCAATGATGTTACTGGAAAGTGTAGGGCTAACATTGAGATTAAAAATCACCTCAAAACAGGCATGACAAAAATATTAGGGGGTACATTTGGGGGTATCTATAAAGTTAGAATTAAAATAATCATTTAATATCAATGAAGTGAATGATATGTATTGTTCTCTCCTCCGAATTAAACGCCATGCTATTGATTAGCATGGCGTTTTTGCTTTTTAGGTTTTAGCGGTATGCCATCCAGTATGCCATTTTATTTTGGTTTCCTTCCCACGAGCTTGGTCTGTTTTGGATGCAATGTAATATTTTACGCGCTTTATTCTTCAGAATAACGAGATAGTGAAGGCAACTTTGCTATCTCGTTATCATTTTTTATTATTGAACTGAGATAGCTGGAAGACGGAACGGATCGCCCATTGCCATGTAGTCATCCACGTTATCAATGTTACGCAATGAACCCGCAATGAGTTGACTCATATCGAGAGGTTGTGTACTAATAACTTTTCCTTCCTTTGTTTTTTCAATCAATTGCTTTTCTTTTAAAAAGTAGCTATTCGTGCCTTTGTTGTATTCCCAGATAATTCTTTCTACTCCTTTATCTGGATATTGCTGAAGGTAATCTTTAACGGCATTTTCAGCGGCTAATTTGGCTTGAGCGTCGATCACTTTATTTTGTTTCTCTGGTGCTAGGTTATTGAGTTTTTCCTGATATCTTTGCATTTTTTGTTTGAGCGCCGTGGTTTCACGTTCGACTTCTGTATTTTTGAGACTAAGCATCGCATCGCTCATGGTCGTTAACGTGCTATCAAACGCTTGCCATTTTTCTATAATCGGTTTTTCGCAGTGCATTGTTGCATTATCTCTCAGTGTTTCAATATCGTGTTGATAACGGTTTGCCGATTCACTATCAACATATTGGTATTCAGGGAAGCTAATTCGACTTTCACAGGTTTTTAAATAGTTTGGATCAAATCGAATATAACGCTCACTGGTGCGTTCACAGGCCTCTTTTTCTCTCTTAATATATTGTGCTTTTTTGGCGTCTATAAACACCGTATCATTCCTCACTTTTTCTTTATAAATAGCTTTTTGCTTATCCAATTCCGCCGAAATACAATGTGATGACATTCTAGATTTAGCCATATCAAGCATTTCCTGAATACGTGTTTTGACTTCTGGGTGGTGAAAATACAAATAAAGCTCTTGATAATGTTGGTAATGGTCAAAATTGATTATCGTTAGGTTATGAATAGTACTATTGGGGGGAATATGGCGATTGGGGAGGGTTGAGACTATACGTTGTATTTCTGGTCTATTTTTATTCTGTTGATAATAAGAAGAGAAAGCGTCTTGTAAGACCTGTTGCTCTATGAGGGATAGGGATTTAATGGCAAATAGATTACCAGAATATTGTTGTAACTTTTCTAACTGCTTAACGTCGGCATTTAATTGATTAAGGTTATCATTGACATTCTCCCGCATTGACTTTGCTTGATGTTGTAAAAATTGAGCCTCTTGCTCGTAGATTTTTTTATACAACGCTTGTTCTGCTTCTTCACTGTAATTGAAGTAATTTTTACCTTTCTTGAGTTCACAGGTATAAATAACTTGTTGATGGTCTGTGTTTTCTGTTGTCCAAGCAATAGATTGGCAAATATCACGATGGTCTAAAAGTTGTTGATACGTATACTGACTAAAACCTTGGGGCGACATATCTTTAACGTGTTGTATTGCGCTGTCACAACCCGTTAATAAGAACGAAATAGGGAATAAAAATACACAGATATTCTTCATGCGATGTCCTTCTGATAAATGTTGGATCGGCTCATTAAGTTTGAGCCGATGGGGAAACTTAAATAGAGAGGTAGGGATTAGTGAGGAACATCACGATAATGCAAGGGCTCGCAATTAAAATCGGTAAAGGTTTTTAGCCTATTTTTTTCATTTGGTTGAAATTGCCCAATCGGCTTATCATCAACATAAACCTCAAATTGGTTAGCCTTCATGATGGCTCGCGTGAAACTGTCCCACATATTGCCTTCACTACGTGTTTTGGTTTCCTCGGGAATGTAATACGCTTCATCGTTAATGACGAAGGCGATATTATGGGTATCAATAAGGTTTTCGCCGTTATAAATATAAACGCTATTATCGGCTTCGTCATCGGCCGCAACATTACAGGCAATAATGACACTGAGATGTTTGTCGTTACTGATACCGTACTCCATATAGCCTTGTGCATAGGTAGCAGACCAATAATTGGGGAGGGCGAATGAACACAATGAAAAGGCCATGAGGAAACACGTGAATAGTATTTTTTTCATCTTTATTTAACCTCTACGATGTTGAGAACAATATTGAAGCGCTTTGGCTGAATAGCTGAGATATTGACGTTGTTCTTCGGTTAATGATTGTGACGTATTGATTTTTGACGCCATAAATTGGGCCAGTTTATCTTCGGGGATTTTTTTAGTCAGAATAGTGAAAGCACACTCGCATTCTTGTTTATTAAAGGCATTACTGTTGTTAACACATTGATGCATAAAGACATCTTTGGGTGATTCTGAGCAGCTGGCTATCAAAAGGAAGCTTAAGAGGAGTGGGGATAAGTGAAATAGTTTGCGATTTTTCATTGATTATTCAGCCATAAAAGAAAGAGTACACAGGGATGAGTCCCACAAACCAGCCAATGACTTGAGGGCCGATGGCCCAAAAGAGCTTGGCTTGTATTAGCCCTATTGCGCCTTCACGTGTTGTGATGTAATCCGGCATAATTGCGAGTCGTATAGCATTACCGATAAACATGCCCACTCCGGTGCCTAATCCCATGACAACGAAAAACTTAATCCCCGCCCAAATACCGTAGATATGACCGGTAGGCGAAATCCAATTATAAACAACGACAATCGCGCTAATGACAAAAGCAATCAGCAGGTATTTAATAAAACAAGATGAGTTCATGTAACCACCTTTTTAGGATGTAAAATAGCCAACATCAAAAAGACATGTTGGCTAGGTAAGTTGAGGGTAATCTATAAGGCTGAATGCCAGAGATTAGAATCGGTAAGTCAAACCAAGCATGATGTCATTGGCCTTCACTTTGATTTTTGAGGTGTTTTCCCCATCGCCTACCGCTGTCGTGATGTCGGCTTTTCCAGCATCTAAATAGCGATAACTTAGACCCATATCCCAATCGTCATTGATGGCATAGTTCACCCCCGCACCGACACTCCAGGCAAAGTTATTGGCGGTATGCGTGTGAGTATCATGCAGAGAGAGTCCTGGAGTATAAGCATCAGCGCGGGTGGTTTTAAAATCCACGGCCGCATAGCCTAGCCCGACAGAGATATACGGCGTGAAATCTGAGCTATTTTTAATATCGTAGTACCCATTGACCATTAACGTATTGAGTTTGATTTGGTTTTTAATATCACGAGTTTGATGTACGCCATTACGCACACGGTCGCGGATGTTGTAGGTT